>NZ_AUTP01000222.1:0-19952 GCF_000498075.1 Pseudoalteromonas sp. TAB23 | reverse complement strand
ACCTCGTTTGGTGGTCAGCAATTATTAAATGGTGACTTTGGTACTAAAGCTTTCCAAGTTGGTGCCAATGCTAATGAAACAATTAACGTATCATTGAACAACATAGCTGCAGATAATCTAGGTCAGAATGCAATTAAAGGTGGTGGCACTGTATTCAATAATACGGTAGCCNTTTATCTGGTCCAAAAGGTAATACAACTGAAGATTTAAGTCTCATAAATGCCCAGGAAACAGCAGACGCAATCAATGCAGCGGCAACTGGTATAAAAGCTCAAACATCAGTGACAGCAACAATTACAGCGTTGTCATCAGCTGATACGGGCACACTGACTGTTGGTGAGAAAACTTTTGATTTATCATCATATAACGGAAGCGCGTCTGATTTAGCATCTGACCTTGGTAAAGCTGGGATAAACGCAACGTATGACGCTGATGCTGGTAGCATATTAATTGAAGAAACTGACGTAGCAGGTGTATTACTGGTTGGTGATGGTGCAAGTACTGCTGCATTAAACGGTACAGTTGGTAGTGCAACCGGTGCTGTAGTGAACTCTCAGGTTAATCTGACGTCATCAGATAAGTTTACTGTTGGTGCTACCGGTGGTGAGATAGCAACCGTAGGTAACTCTACATTAGATGAAGTAGCAAAAATTGATTTAAAAACAGCAGTAGGTTCTCAAGATGCACTTGCAGTTATTGATGCTGCATTAGCAGATATCGACTCGCAAAGAGCTGACTTAGGTGCTGTTCAAAACCGTTTTGACCACACAATTAGTAACTTGGCTAATATTTCTGAAAATGTATCTGCTTCACGTAGCCGTATTCAAGATACAGACTTTGCAACTGAAACTGCACAAATGACGAAGAACCAAATCTTGCAACAAGCGGGTACGTCAATCTTATCGCAAGCGAACCAGTTACCACAAACAGCACTTAGCTTATTAGGTTAATAAGTTAAAAGTTATAGCTTAATGGTTAGCTAACTAATACATAAAGTCAGTATTAGTATTTAAAAAAAGGAGGTGGCTTTAGCTACCTCCTTTTGTGGTTTAAGAATATAAACTAAGCTATTGTTGGTTTAATTAAGTACAAATAGGAATCTGTTATGAATACAATTACTTCAAACGCAGAAATTACAACATTACCGACTCCCATTGCTGGTGATGATAAGCAAGTAGGGCAAGCCGCTCGCTCTTTAACTGAGCGAGCGGTAGATGATGTAAAGCAAACGGAAGTGCTCAATCAACAAAAGCTACAGCAAAACCAATACAAAACTAACAATCAAGATGAAAAAGCTCAGCCGTTAGAGCGCGAACAGCTAGAACAAATGGCGCAACAATTGCAGGATTTTATGGGTGAAATGAACCGCAGCTTACAATTTAAAGTTGATGAAGATTCAGGCCGCGATGTTATTAAAGTCCTAGATAAAAACAGTGGCGAAGTTATTAAGCAATACCCTTCTGAGGAAGTATTAAGCCTAGTTTCTAAACTGTCTGAATCTGCTGGAATTTTGATCGACCAAACAGTTTAGTGAGTGGTTTCAATTACTAATACTAAGTTAGTTTATTTTTGAGTATTTAAGAGGTGAAGTATGTCTATTACATTTAATGGGTTAGGTTCTGGATTAGCAGTGTCAGATATTGTTGATGCGCTAGTTAATGCTGAACAAGCACCTGCTGAAGCTCGCTTAAATACTACAGAAAGTAAATTAACTACAGATATTTCTGCTGTTGGAGCGCTAAAGTCAGCGCTTGAAAAAGTACAAACCTCAATGGAAGCATTGGGTGATAGCGACAAATACCAACAACGCAGTACATCAGGTAATGATGATTTTATATCTATAAGTGCGGACCAAGATGCTCAACCAGGTGGTTATGATGTAAAAGTTAACAACTTAGCCACGGAGCATAAAATACTGTCGCAAGCTTTCGATGCTGATACAGCGGTAGGTCAGGGAACAATGACCCTAACCTCTGGTGATAATAGCTTTGATATTGAAGTATCAGATACTGCGACACTTAGTGAGATTCGTGATGCGATAAACGATAGCAACGATAACGACAGCATTAATGCGACTATCATTACTGATGATAGTGGCCAGCATTTGGTTATGTCCGCTAAAAATAGCGGTGCAGAAAATGAAATTAAAATAGAAATTGCTGATATTGATGGTAATAACACAGATGTAAATGGTCTTTCTCGTTTGGCATTTGACTCTGCTGGTGTGCAAAATACGAGTGAAATAATTGCAGCAACTGATGCATCAATTACCATTGATGGCTCGCTAACTGTAAGTAGTTCATCTAATGAATTTGCCGGAGTGATTGACGGTATTACAATAACTGCTAAAAAACCGCACGATACAGATGACGACATAAGCGACATATCAGTTACCGAAAATAATAATAATATAAAAGCTGGTTTAAATAGCTTCATTACTAGTTACAATGAGTTATTAGAGCTTAGTAATAATTTAGGTGCATCTGGTGAAAGTGGAGCCGGAGTAATGGCTGGTGACTCACTACTTCGTGGTGTTATGTCAAAGCTTCGTAGTGAAATAACTGAATCAGTTGATTTAGGCGATGGTAACTCGCTATCGCTTTCGCAGCTAGGTGTAGAAACAGACCGCTACGGTGTTTTAACCCTAAATACAGAAACACTAGATGAGCAAATAGATGCAGATGTAAATTTAGTGCAACAGTTTTTTGTAGGTGATGACGATGATGGCTTTGCACAGTCGTTTGATGAGCTAATGAGCTTTTATACAGACTCCGATGGTATTATTCAAAACCGAATTGACAGTAAAACAAATCAACTAGATGATTTAGATGATGATCGCTTGGACCTTGCCAGTAAAATGGAGTCGCTATCATCTCGACTATATGCTCAATATAATGCGATGGATTTATTAGTAGCGAGCCTTAATAACACCAGTAGTTATGTTCAAGCTCAGTTAGAGAACATGCCAGGCGTAGTTAGGCAATCAAATTAAGGGCTGAGTTAAAGGTATTACGAATCAATAAAAACCGCTAAGTTTAAACTTAGCGGTTTTTTATTGTGTATTGCTCTTTGATTCAAATAGTAAGATATAGCCATACATTTAGTTAAAATAAAGGTCGTTTATTAGGTCTGTTTACTAGGTGTTTTTATAAGCTTTAATGGCCTTACCAGACTTTTTATGTTTAATAATAGCTTTTGATGATTCGTTTTTTGCACTATTCGCTTTAACTAAAATGGTATTTATACGAAGCTGAATTAATTCTAATTGCTCTGTACTTGGACCTTCGCTACTTTCGCACCATTGCTTTAGTTCAACATTTAAAGTGTCTAAAAAAGGCTGAGCTTCGCCTGCGTTATCATCATTTACTAACACTTCAATATTACTAAGCAACGTTTGTATGAGCTCAGAGTAGTTCGTTAGTGGCTCTGAGTATGTTGGCGAGTCCATAATTTAAATTAAACCGCAGGGTTTCGTTGATCTAGCGGAATGTTATCCCAGCCTTCTTTAATTTCTTTAACAATACTTGATACTTCAATAATTGCTTCAATATCGTTGTTTATGTTCGCTTGCGTTAAACGGCGCTGGCAGTAATCGTAAAGTGCCAATAAATTGTTAGAAATACTAGGGTCTTGTTCTACTTCTAAATTAAGTGCGTCTTGCAGTGCACCAAATAATAAAACACAGGCCGAAATATTTTCACCTTTTTTTTGTATTTCTTTGCGCTCAATAAACCCTTTTGTTGCCGCTAAACGGCCGATAATATTACTGAATATAAGGTTTATTTGTTCGTAAGGAGCCATTTCGGCAATACTACTAGCACGAACTTGACCGTATTTTTTTACTGAGACATGAGCCATGGGAAAATCCTAAAATTTAAACGATAAAATTATGTGAAAGCTATTATAAAAACTTATATAAAAATCTAATAAAGCTTTTATACTTTTATAAGAACAAAGCAATATTAATGCCAAGCATTTTCACTTATTTATGTATCGGCATTTGTAACTTCAACTTAAATTTATAATTGAGTTTATTTACTAACAATAGCATTTTTATTGCCGAGTAAATTAATTTTTAAGGCTAAGTTGTATTTAGGTAATCGTTAAGTAATCGCTGAGTAATAACTAAGTTAAAACTACAACTCATACTTAATGATTAACTATTAAGTATGATTGACTTAACTAGCCCGTCTGTTTTTTGGCGTTTATGTCAAAAAACTNGCTCGCTAAATATGATCTTGATTTTAGATAATAATAACAACCGCGCAATAGGATTAAATGCTTCACTTGGCTTTATTGGTGAAGCTGCTCAACTATTAAGCGAAGACTGCTTTGAACAAGAATGCAAAAAATATCAGCAGCAAGAATGCATGATTATTTTAGGAGCGTTGCAATCACTTGACCACGAAAGCTTAATTAAACGCTATCCAACATTACCCTTTTTGTTAATTGGCGAAACGCTAAAACCACTATTAAGTATAGCTAATGTAGTGGGGCTTATTTGCGAGCCGTTTAATCACGAAGTGACCACTCAGTTACTTCACGATTGCCAGCAGTATCAGCGTATGCTGCCTAATGAGCATAAGCATAGTAAACCACATAAAATTTTTGATGGACTTGTTGGTGAAACAGAGGCCGTAAAAGATGTTCGCTTTTTAATTGAACAAGTGGCAAAAACCGATGCTAATGTTTTAATTTTAGGCGAATCAGGCACAGGTAAAGAAGTGGTTGCCCGTAATGTTCACTTGCTTTCAAAGCGTATTAATGGACCGTTTGTACCAGTTAACTGTGGTGCTATTCCGGCTGAGCTGCTCGAAAGTGAACTATTTGGCCACGAAAAAGGCGCGTTTACTGGTGCTATATCGGCGCGTAAAGGGCGGTTTGAACTAGCTCAAGGCGGGACGCTATTTTTAGATGAAATAGGCGATATGCCACTGCAAATGCAAGTTAAGTTGCTGCGAGTATTGCAAGAACGCAGTTATGAACGTGTTGGTGGTACAAAGGCGATTCAGGCTGATGTACGCGTTATTGCAGCCACGCATCGTAACCTAGAAACAATGATTGAAGAGGGCAGTTTTAGGGAAGATTTATATTATCGCTTAAATGTATTTCCTATCGAAAACCCATCGCTGAGTGAACGTGCTGATGATATTCCGCTGCTTTTAAAAGAGTTAATGCGCCGTGTTAACGACCAGACTGGTTCTACCGCTAAGTTTACTGAGCGCGCAGTTGAGAGCTTAAAAGAACATGCTTGGCCTGGTAATATTCGTGAGCTTGCTAACTTAGTGGAACGTATGGTTATTATGTTTCCTGAAAAAGTGGTTGATATTCCTGATTTACCTAACAAATATCGTTACATTGAAGTTGAAGCCTACGAGCCAGAATACCCTGAAGAGTTAATGGAAAAAGACGCCTTTAACGACATATTTAGCACCGGTTTTAGCGATTACGAAAGTGAGCCAGACGCTGAGTTTAGCCAAACGGGTAGTGGGCTATTGCCAGATGATGGTATTGAACTTAAAGATTATTTAGCCGAACTTGAAATTAGCTTAATTACCCAAGCGTTAGAGCGCTATGATTACGTTGTAGCTCGAGCTGCAGAGATATTGGGTGTACGCAGAACAACACTCGTTGAGAAAATGAAAAAGTATAATCTTTCAAGAGATTAAGGTTTAAAAGCAGCTGTCGGTGTTTAGTTATAAATTGGCCAAACACAGTAGATAAATAACCCCTCGTTTTGTAGGTGCGGTTTTATACCGCACTTTACTTAAAAAATATTAGCAAGAGCGCGAAGTAAATTCGCACCTACACGGCTTTTACTTTTGTTGTTACGCTGAGCTTGCTCGCGTGAAAAACGAAGGTAAATGAGAAACCATAGTCAACTTACGCTTTACTTCTCTAAAGCGCAGCGTCTCTTAACCTCTTTGTGAACTAATCACTTTTATGGTTATAAATCACTTACTCACTTAAAGCCTTAATAATTTCTTCTTTTCTAAAACAATCATTACTGTGATCGTTAACCATACCGCAGGCCTGCATATGAGCGTAAACCGTGGTTGGTCCTAAAAACTTAAACCCCCGTTTTTTTAAGTCTTTAGCAAATGCAGTTGATGCCTCTGTAATTGCTGGGTAGTCCTCAGCGTTATTTAAATTACTTATAATCGGTTTATTATCGACAAACTGCCATTGGTAGTTACTAAAGCTACCAAATTCTTTTTGTATTTCTATAAAGCGCTTTGCGTTGTTAACAGTTGCCGCAATTTTTAATCGGTTACGCACAATACCTTCATCAAGCATTAGTCTCTCAACGTCATCTTGTGTGAATTGTGCTACTTTATCTACATCAAAATTAGCAAATGCTTTTTTGTAACCGCTGCGTTTTTTTAAAATTGTGTACCAGCTTAAGCCGGCTTGCGCTGATTCAAGAGTGATAAATTCAAACAACTTTGTATCATCATAAAGGGGGACGCCCCATTCTTCATCATGGTAAATAACGTAGTCGGGTTTAGTGGTGTCGAGCCACGGGCAACGGCACTTTATTTGCTCACTCATTATTATTCCTTTTTGTGTGCGTCATTTTTATGTCGCTCAAATTATTGATGTAACTTAATGATAAGTATGTAAATAAATTTTGGTATAAATCGTGCATTTAGACATGTATCTACATCAATTCGAGATTTGATTATGGCCCTTGCTAGCGTGCTAAAACCACAGTTTTTTTCTGCAAATCAGTATAACCCATGTTTACTTCAAGAGGAGTACATTGGTGAATTAAGCGATCTGCGCAAGCAAGCAAGTTGGCTTTCGCATTTGGTTGATACCATGCCAGCAGGCGTGGTTGTACTTGATGGCAAAGGGTTGATTGCAAAAGCGAATCAAATAGCGATTGATATGCTTGGCGAGCCACTTGAAGGCGAACGCTGGTTTAATGTTATTCAGCGCTCTTTTAGGCCGCATCAAGATGATGGCCACGAAGTGTCTTTAAAAGACGGGCGCCTAATAAAGCTTGATATTACCGCTTTAGCACCAGAGCCTGGGCAACTTATTTTAATGACGGATTTAACCGAAACTCGCCGCTTACAAAAACGTGTTGCACATATGCAGCGATTAAGCGCGCTGGGTAAAATGGTTGCGTCACTGGCGCATCAAGTCCGTACACCGCTCTCAGCCGCTATGCTTTACGCCGCTAATTTAGGATCAAAGCGCTTACCCGAAGCATCTCGCGATAACTTTCAAACAAAGTTAATGTCGCGTTTAAAAGATTTAGAAACTCAAGTAAACGACATGCTGTTATTTGCTAAAAGTGGCGATCAGCAAGTTGTTGAGCAAGTTTCAATGCAGCAGCTTTTAACAGAAGTTAAAGCGGGCGCTGATGCGATGGTCGCACTTAATGAAAGTGAGCTGGATGTAAGCTTACCAGAGCCAGATATACAAATAGTCGGTAATAAAACGGCATTGGCCAGTGCTATTCAAAATCTTGTGCACAATAGTATTCAAGTTATTGGCAGCGGTGCAAAAGTAAAAATTAGCGCACAAAGAGATTTAAAAGATTTAGATATGGTTCGTATTAGTGTGAGCGACAATGGCCCAGGTGTTGATTTAAGCCAAAGCGATAAAATTTTTGAACCATTTTTTACTACCAAAAGTCAGGGCACAGGTTTAGGGCTTGCTGTAGTGAGTTCGGTGGCTAGTGCGCACCAAGGCCGTGTTGATGTGACCAATAATACGCATGGTGGTGCCTGCTTTAGTTTGTTACTGCCTATTAAGGCAACATCTAAACTAGAGGGGTCATTATGAGTAACACTATTTTAGTTGTCGAAGATGACGCTGGGCTTCGTGAAGCCTTAATAGATACCCTTGAAATGTCGGGTATTGAATGTGTTGCAGCCAACAGTGCTGAGCAAGCAATGTTACTGCTTAAAAAAGATCAATTTTCGCTTGTTGTAAGCGACGTGCAAATGGGCGCAATGAGTGGACTTGATTTACTACGCAGTATTAAATTAAACCACCCTGATTTACCTGTATTGATGATGACGGCCTACGCCACAATTGACGATGCGGTAGAAGCCATGCGCCTAGGTGCAATTGACTACATGGCTAAACCATTTGCACCTGAAGTGCTGTTAAATATGGTGAGCCGTTATTTGCCTGAAAAAGCAAAAGAAACCGACGGACCTATTGTTGCTGACCCAACTAGTATTCAATTATTGGAGCTTGCGAGTAAAGTAGCACGCTCTGATGCAAGTGTAATGGTACTTGGCCCAAGTGGTTCAGGTAAGGAAGTACTTGCGCGTTATATTCATGATAAGTCGAGCCGATGTAATGAGCCATTTGTGGCGATTAACTGCGCGGCTATTCCTGAAAATATGCTCGAAGCCACGTTATTTGGTTATGAAAAAGGGGCTTTTACGGGCGCGATTCAAGCATGTCCGGGTAAGTTTGAGCAAGCACAAGGCGGCACTATTTTACTTGATGAAATTACTGAGATGGACTTAGGGCTACAAGCTAAGCTGTTACGCGTACTGCAAGAACGTGAAGTTGAGCGTTTAGGGGGTCGTAAAACAATTCAGCTCGATGTACGTATTTTGGCAACCAGTAATCGTGATTTAAAAGAAGCTGTGTCTGAAAATCAGTTTAGAGAAGATTTATATTACAGGCTTAATGTTTTTCCACTAATGTGGCGACCATTGTGCCAACGCCCAGGCGATATTATTGTATTGGCTAAGCATTTAATTGAGCGCCATATAAGTAAAAGCAAAGAGCCTATGGCGTATTTAGATAAAGCTGCCGAGCAAAAGTTACTGGCTCACGCGTGGCCTGGTAATGTGCGCGAGCTTGATAACGTTATACAGCGTGCGCTTATACTGCGCACGGGTAACACAATAAACGAGCATGCTATTTTTATCGAAAACTTAGTATCTAATAACTTTGTTATGGAGCCATCATTGGCACCAGCGCAAACAGTATCGCCAACAGAATTAGCTCACGCAGATAAAGGCGTTGATAAAAGCACGCTAAGCTCTGCATATTATGATGAAAAATCACCTGTTGAGGTTGAACCTAAACAAGGTTTGCTAGCGGCAGATACCGGTAGCTATAAAGATGAGCTTAAAGACAAAGAGCATCGCATTATTTTAGAAACCCTTGCACGTTGCCAAGGTAAGCGTAAAGACGTTGCCGAAACGTTGGGTATAAGCCCGCGCACTTTACGTTATAAACTAGCGCAAATGCGCGATTTAGGTATTTCACTTCCTGCATAACCTCCTATAAACCCTAAGTTTGCAGTGCAAGCTTAGGGTCGTCAAAACTCTGACTAACACAAACTAAAGTTAACCTATTGTATTTTAATGATTAATTATTTGGCATGCTTTGTGCTTTATTACTTGTAAGAGTTCACTGCGTGTCAGAGATAAATTATGAAAATTCAAAACAGTGCTGTATTTCAAGAAATGCAATCAATGGCTTTAGAAGCCGGCCGTAATAATCAAATAAATAAATTGCCGACTCAAGTTCAACCTACTTCTACTTCCCAGTTTGGCGACATGCTAAGTGATGCACTAAATTCAGTGCACGGATTACAACAAGATGCCGCGCAAAAAGTAACAGCAGTTGAGATGGGTGATCGAAGTGTATCGCTTGCTGAAGCGATGATTGCTTCTCAAAAATCGTCAGTTGCTTTTGAGGCTACAGTACAGGTTCGTAATAAACTTGTTGAAGCTTATAAAGAAATCATGAACATGCCTGTTTAATTAGGTAGTGGAGAATTATTGTGGCGCAATCTAACCAATCTACAGACCTAGCACTTGCTGGTGGCGGTATTGACCAAAGTGGTGGTGATGATCAACAAGAACAAAAGTCAGGCTACTTAAGTGCTTTAAATGGTGTTGATGTATTGCGCCAAGTAACATTGGTTATAGCATTGGCTATTTGTTTAGCTATCGCGATTTTTATTATTATTTGGGCTCGTCAGCCAGATATGCGCCCGTTAGGCAAAATGCAAACTGAAGAGCTTATTCAAACGCTCGACTTTTTAGATGCGCAACAAATTGAATATCAACTAGATGGCAACGTTGTATCGGTTGATGAAAGCGAATACCAAAACATTAAGCTACTAATGACCCGCGAAGGGTTAGAGCAAGGGCCAGCGTCGGGCTCTGACATAATTATGCAAGATATGGGCTTTGGTGTAAGCCAACGCTTAGAGCGCGAACGCCTAAAACATGGCCGCGAGCAACAACTTGCCCGCACCATTGAAGAGCTTAATAATATTACTCGCGCTAAAGTATTGTTAGCCATTCCTAAAGAAAACGTATTTGCCCGCAGAGAAAAAAAACCATCAGCTACAGTTGTATTAACGCTTAAGCGTGGTCGCTCACTCGACCGTGAAGAAGTAGACTCTGTTGTTGATATGATTGCCTCGGCAGTACAGGGTTTAGAGCCAATGCGAGTTACTGTTACCGATCAAAATGGTCGATTACTAAATTCAGGTTCGCAAAGCTCATTAGCAGCACGCTCTCGTAAAGAATACGACTTAGAACGTAAGCGCGAACAAGAGTACCTTGAAAAAATAGACAGTATTTTAATACCGGTTGTAGGGCTTGCAAACTATACAGCCCAAGTTGATTTGAGCATGGACTTTAGCTCGATTGAGGAAACTCAAAAGCGTTATAACCCAGACCTACCAGCGGTTAGAAGCGAAACCACATTTGAAGAAAATAACATTGGCGGCCTAGCTGTTGGTATTCCAGGTGCGCTTACAAATCAGCCACCGTTAAATTCGAACATTCCTGAGGTTGCGGGGCAAGGTGGTGCAGGCACAGCTACGTCACCAACACGCAGCCACAAAGAAGCCACACGTAATTATGAACTCGACACTACAATTTCTCATAAGCGCCAGCAAAGTGGTGTAATACGTAGGATAAGCGTATCAGTTGCTGTTGACTACATTGCTAAAGTGGGAGAAAACGGTGAAACAACCATGACTCCACGCTCGGTAGAGGCATTGTCAAATATTCGTCGCTTACTACAAGGTGGTGTAGGTTTTGATATGCAACGTGGTGATGCACTTGAAGTCGTAACAGTGCCGTTTGTACGTGAAGAAACAAATTTAGCAATAGAAGTGCCACTGTGGGAACAAGACTGGTTTATGAAAATAGCCCGCCTTGTATTAGGCGCCTTAGTTATCATTGTATTGATAATGGCAGTAGTAAAACCAATGCTTAAACGCTTAATTTACCCAGACGATACACTAGAAGAATACGACGAAGATGCATTAAGTTCAGGCGTAGATATTGGCGACAATACGCTTGATATGCTAAATAAAGACTTTGATTCTGCTTCGGTTGGTTTCTCAAGTGATGGTACACTGCAGTTACCGGATTTACATGGCGACGAAGATTTACTTAAAGCAATTCGTGCCCTTGTAGCTAACGAACCAGAACTATCATCACAAGTAGTCAAAGCGTGGTTAACAGAAGATGACTGATCAAGAACAAAAACAACTCCCGCCAGCCTTTGATGTTGATAAGCTAGATGGGGTAGATAAAGCCGCTATATTACTTTTGAGTTTATCAGAAGAAGATGCCGCGCAAATCCTTAAACACTTAGAACCTAAACAGGTACAAAAAGTGGGTATGGCGATGGCCGGGTTACAGGACTTATCACAAGCTAAGATTAGCGCTGTACACAACTTGTTTATAGAACAAATTCAAAGCTTTAGTACCATTGGTTTTCAGTCAGAAGACTTTATTAAAAAAGCGCTTACAGCAGCACTTGGTGAAGACAAAGCCGCTAGCCTTATTGACCAAATTGTTATGGGCTCAGGCGCTAAAGGTTTGGATTCATTAAAATGGATGGACTCTAAGCAGGTAGCAAACATTATTCGTAATGAGCATCCGCAAATTCAAACCATTGTATTATCGTACTTAGAGCCAGAGCAGTCTGCTGAGATTATTGCTCAGTTCCCTGAAAAAGTGCGCTTAGATTTAACCATGCGTATTGCAAACCTTGAAGAAGTTCAGCCAGCAGCACTGCAAGAGCTAAACGAAATTATGGAAAAACAATTTGCCGGCCAAGCAGGTGCACAAGCCGCTAAAATGGGTGGCTTAAAAGCAGCTGCAGATATTATGAACTACCTAGATACCAACGTAGAAGGGCAGTTAATGGACTCTATTCGTGAACATGACGAAGAGATGTCGCAGCAAATTCAAGACTTAATGTTTGTGTTTGAAAACTTAATGGATGTTGAAGACCGCGGTATTCAAGCAATCCTACGAGAAGTACAACAAGACGTATTAATGAAAGCAATTAAGGGCACCGACGATGCGCTTAAAGACAAAATACTGGGCAATATGTCTAAGCGTGCAGCCGAAATGCTTGCTGATGATTTAGAAGCTATGGCACCGGTACGTATAAGCGAAGTAGAAGCGGCGCAAAAAGAGATTTTATCAACAGCGCGTCGTTTATCTGACTCAGGTGAAATTCAGCTGGGCGGCGGCGGTGGCGAGGAGTTCCTGTAAACCATGAGCAAACTCAAAGGACGCACACTTCGGGCTGATGAAGCAGATGAATTATTAAAAAACTGGGCTATTCCAGATGTAGCACCAGATGAGAGCAGCTTTGGCAATCGCTCTACGGCTTACGGCACACCGCTTAGTGAGCTGTACAAAAAAGAATTAGCCGAAGAAATGCCTATTGATGAACCACAAGAACCAGAACTCCCTGCGCTTACCATGGTTGAGCTTGAACGCATTAGACAAGACGCGTACGAAGAAGGCCTTAAGCAAGGTCATGAGCAAGGCTACATAGACGGTTTTGAAAAAGGCGTTGGCGAAGGTAAAGAAGCAGGCTACAAAGAAGGCTTAGAACAAGGTAAAACACAAGGCCTTGATGACGTAAAACCATTAATTGAAGAGCAGTTAACAAGTTTAAAAACCATTTTAGAGGGGTTAACTGCACCGCTAGATAAAGTGGACCAACAAGCCGAGAAGCAATTAGTACAACTTGCTAGCATGTTAGCTGAAGCTGTTATTTATCAAGAAGTAAAAACATCGCCTGATGTGATTTTACATACGTTAAAGCAAAGTATTGATTCACTTAATGCGGAGCAAGAAAAAGTACGAATCCATTTAAACCCCGAAGACTTAGAACTCATAAAAGAGAGCTACGGCGAACAAACCATTATTGATAATAACTGGCAATTAATGGCAGAGCCCACTCTTGAGCGCGGTGGCTGTGAAGTTAAAACAGCGCAATCGTCACTCGACATGACCCTTAAAACACGTGTCAAAGAAACGTTGGATAGTTTTTTGCATAATAGTGGTATCTAACTATTTTATTGGCGTGTTATGTCAACTCAACGTGCACCTTTAAGCGAACGCTTATCTCAATATAAACAACATATTAAAACCCCGGCGCCTGCTGTGGCAGGNGGTATTTTAACGCGTGTTGTTGGCCTTACCCTTGAGGCTTACGTGCACCCGTTGGGAGCCAATGTAAAATAGAAACTATGAACGGCTTTGTAGACGCCGAAATAGTCGGTTTTAACGATCAAACTTTGTACTTAATGCCTAACGACCACATCTCTGGTGTATTACCTGGTGCGCGTGTTATTCCTCAAGTAAATAATTTAGGTTTACCTGTAGGGATGAGTTTATTAGGCCGCGTGGTGGATGGTTTAGGGCGACCGCTAGATGGCCTTGGTAAAATTAATGCTGAGCATCATTTAAAGTTTGCGCAAAATACTATAAACCCGCTTTCAAGAAGACCAATCACTAAGCCTATGGATGTAGGTGTGCGTGCTATTAACTCGGTTATCACAGTAGGGCAAGGCCAGCGTATGGGCTTGTTTGCAGGCTCTGGTGTGGGTAAATCAGTACTTCTCGGTATGATGACCCGAGGTAGCGAAGCTGATGTCATTGTTGTTGGCTTAGTGGGGGAGCGTGGCCGCGAAGTAAAAGAATTTATTGAAGAAATACTCGGTGTAGAAGGGCGCAAACGCTCAGTAGTTGTTGCAGCGCCAGCTGATTCATCACCGCTTATGCGTTTAAAAGGCTGTGAGAGCGCCGTAACTATTGCAGAGTATTTTAGAGATCAGGGTTTAAACGTATTATTGTTACTCGATTCGGTAACGCGTTATGCAATGGCACAACGTGAAATTGCACTTGCTGTTGGCGAGCCGCCCGCTACAAAGGGTTATCCGCCTTCGGTGTTTGCTAAATTACCTGCGCTGGTGGAGCGTGCTGGTAATGGCGGTGAAGGGCAAGGTTCAATTACTGGCTTTTTTACGGTGTTGAGTGAAGGCGATGATATGCAAGACCCTATTGCTGATGCAGCGCGAGCTATATTAGATGGCCACATTGTACTATCGCGTGATTTAGCTGACAGTGGGCACTATCCCGCTATAGATATAGAAAAGTCGATTTCGCGTGTTATGCCTCAAGTTGTTTCTGAGCCGCATATGCAACAAGCCCGAGTGCTTAAACAAGTGTATTCAATGTATCAACAAAACAAAGACATGATTACCTTAGGCGCTTATCAAAAAGGGACCGATCAAATGCTCGACCAAGCTATAAATATGATGCCAAGAGTGAATGCATTTTTACAACAAGGTATGCGAGATGTCATTAGTTACGATGATGGTCTGCAAGGGCTTGCTCAGTTATTAGGACAAGCATAATGGCTAAAAACAAACTCGATTTATTGCTCAAAATTGAAAATGATAAAGAAGAAAATTTGCGCATGAGTTACTTACAAGCCAATCAAAACTTGCAAGCAAATCAACAAAAACTACAAGGTTTAAACAATTTTAGACTTGAATACTCTCAGCAGTTACACCTAAAAGGTAAGTCGGGTTTATCCAGCGCCGGGTTTGGGCAGTACCATGCTTTTATAGCTAAAATTGAAGAGGCAATTCGCCAACAAGCAAGTACCGTAAATACCGCTAAGCAAGTTGTTACTCAACGTAAAACTCTATGGCTTAAGCAGCAAATTAAAGCTAAAGCAGTTGCCAAACTAATCGAAAATCAAAAACTCAAAGCAAATGCGTTAATGGCAAAAAATGAGCAAAAAATGTTAGATGAATTTTCAGCTAATCAGTTTTTTCAACGTCGCAAAGCTTTGTAATTCAGGCACGTTAATTGCTTTGTTACTTAGTGGAATTCAACTTTTGGCGGTATGCGGTTGCATATTGCCGTAATGGTATTAGGTGATTTATGGCGATGAATAACATTTCGTTTTTAGTTTCTTCTGAAAAAGATTCACTGTTAGCTTTTAAAGACAATAGCTTAGCTAATAGCGAAGAAAATTTAGGCGATGAATTTTTAAGTCAGCTAAACGAAGCGCATAACTCTATGGAGCCTTTGCTTAAAGGCAATAAAAATCCCGATGCCGAAAACTCGATTGCTATACCTAAGCATAAACAGCCAGAAGAAAATGAAAATCTGAGCGTAAAGCTAGATGAAGTAACAACAGATGAAGTTACTTTTGTGTCTGTTGAGATGCTTGATCAAATTAATTCAGCACAAGCAATGAGCACTTCGGTCAATAAGCCGTTCGATGCAACTAACAGTTCAGAATCAGAAAATGCAGAGCTAGAAGCTACACAAGCAGAGAATACCGAAATAGAAAACACAGAAATAGAGAATTCAGAATTACAAAGCACACCAATAATTGCATCCACTAATACAAGTGATGAAGTATCGACTGAAGAAGCGAATACAGCCAGTGTAGTGCAAAATCCAATTGCCACTAATGTAGACTCTAAAACGGCTAAATTAACTGATTCAAAAAGCGATAACTTTAGCTCACCATCTTTGAATTCGTTACCATTAAATGAAGGCAAACATCGTAAAAGTGGTGTTGCTGAAGCTATTGAAGGGCCATTAAATTCTATAAATAAAAAGCCCGATGACAGCATTGGCCCTATATTAGAAAAACCTGAAGTTGCATCAATGAGTTTTAAAGAGCAGCTAGGACAAAATAAGTCTGCTGATAAAAATAATATAGTTTTGCCAACACTCACCGACAGAGCGGGCGTTACTCAGTCTTCTTTAGCCGCAACTGAAGCTGATAATAATGCAGCAATAGATACGTTAATGACTAAAGATGCGAGCTTAATTAAAGCTAATAATGTTATTGCTAGTTTAACGCCTGAGCAGCGCTCACAACTTAACGCGCAAGTTAAGGCATTAGAAAATACTGATTCAACCAGTAACGCAACTAGTAGCATTTCAAATCTTAAGCAAATGCTTGCGCAATTTATTACTGATAACGAAAAAACGCAGAGCACGGTAACAAAACACTCTTTTAGCGCAGAAATCAATTCACTTAATACAACTGAAAAACAAAGCTTATTAACGCAATTAAACGCTTATATTAAAACAGAGCAGCCTAAAGGCGAGCAATTGGCAGTGCTTAAGCAAACAGTTAATGAATTAAAAGCTTCAATTGAAATAGGACTTGCCGATACCGCTAAGACCGACTCAAAAACGTTTGTAGCGTCAGAGACTCCTAATACAGTATATAATCCACAAAAGTTAAGCTTAAAGACATCGACAAACGAAGGGGCTGATTTAAATAAAGCCGTAACAACCTCAACTAAGGGTGATGATTTATTAAAATCACTTGAAGAATTACAAAAAGATGGCCTTAAAAAAATAACTGCAGAACAAACTCCTGTACGCGTGGCACAAGTATTTACACAAATCACAGCTGCTTTAAATACTCAGCAAACGAGCACATTAAGCCAATACGACTCATTAAGTTACGAGCAGAGCTTACTTGATACCCAAATAATACAAACTCAACAATTACAAAGTACATCGCAAGTTAAGCAAGTAAGTATTGATCCTGGTGTAATGCAGGCAATTAATATTGTTAAAAGTGATGCAGCTAAATTACTGCAAGAGCGCGTTAGCTCAATGCTGAGCATTAATAATAAAGAAGCAGAAATTCGCCTAGATCCTCCCGAAATGGGCAGTATGCAAATACGTATTCGTAGCGATGCAGAACAAGCGCATATAAACTTTGTAGTACAAAACCAGCAAGCCAAAGAAGCACTTGAACAATCAATGCCGCGCTTACGTGAAATGTTAGCGCAACAAGGATTAGAGCTTGGTGAAAGTACTATTTCTTATGGGCAATCAGGTGGTGAAACTGCCGAGCAAAGTGAGAGTGGACCCCAAGGTAATATGGCTAATAATAAGTCAGTTAATGATGAAAACGACGAGCAAGCAAATAACACTGCACAAAGTTCTCGACAACAAACTTCATCATCAATAGATTACTATGCCTAAGTGCTGCTATTATAATAACTAAAACAAGCAAGTACCTTTGCGATTAAAGGAATCATGATGGCTGAAGAAACAAGTTTAGAAATTGAAGAAACCGGTAAAAGCAAAAAGAAACTAATAATAATCATAGTAGCTGTACTACTTATTGTAGGCGGTGCTGCAGGTTACTTTTTTATGTCGGGTTCGGATGCGCCAGTTGAAACCTTAGATGAAGAGACTGCGATGTCAGCAGATGCACCTTCTGCTGCAGTTGGTGATTCAGCTGAAATAGGCAGTGCTTTATATGTGTCAATGCCACGCCCATTTGTATTTAACGTTCCCGGTTCAAGTCGCGACAGAATTGTGCAAATTAAAGTACAGTTACTAGTACGTGGCGAAGTAAATGAAGAAACAGCCAAAAAACACATTCCACTAATAGAAGGGACGCTACTAAGCGTGTTTTCTACTACAACTGCTGATGAGTTAAGTACGAGCTCAGGTAAAGAAACACTTCGTTTTTCTGCACTTGAAAAGGTACAAAAAGCCTTAATGGATGTTGAAGGCAGCAAAGTAATTGAGCGGGTATTGTTTACCGGCTTTGTGATGCAATAAGGGGTTAGCGTGAGCGATTTATTATCCCAAGACGAAATTGATGCGCTATTGCATGGTGTTGATGACGTTGAAGAGGAAGATATACACGACGGTGAAGATGGCGGGGGAAGTACGCTTCAGTACGATTTTTCTTCGCAAGATCGGATCGTGCGTGGTCGTATGCCGACGCTGGAAATTGTTAATGAACGCTTTGCTCGTCATATGCGAATTAGCCTATTTAACATGATGCGCCGCACCGCAGAGGTGTCTATTAACGGCGTGCAAATGATTAAGTTTGGCGAGTATATTCATACTTTATTTGTTCCAACCAGTTTAAATATGGTGCGTTTTAGACCTTTAAAAGGCACTGGCTTGATTACCATGGAAGCACGACTTGTGTTTATATTGGTAGATAACTTTTTTGGTGGTGACGGGCGTTATCATGCAAAAATAGAAGGCCGAGAATTTACCCCAACAGAGCGCCGAATTGTACAAATGCTCCTTAAAATAATCTTTGAAGATTATAAAGAAGCTTGGGCACCGGTTATGGATGTATCGTTTGAATATCTCGATTCTGAAGTAAACCCAGCTATGGCTAATATTGTAAGCCCAACTGAGGTTGTGGTTATTAGTTCTTTCCATATTGAGCTCGATGGTGGCGGTGGCGATTTTCATATTGCACTTCCGTATTCAATGCTTGAGCCAATTCGAGAGCTGTTAGATGCGGGTGTTCAGTCTGATACTGAAGATACTGATTTACGTTGGAGCAAAGCGCTTCGCGATGAAATAATGGATGTAGAGGTTGAAATATCAACTCAGTTACTTGAAGTTGATTTAACCTTAAAACAAATTATGGAACTCAAAGCCGGTGATATTATTCCGGTTGAAATGCCTGAGCATATAACCGTATTTGTTGAAGAACTACCTACATTTAGAGCCAAAATGGGTCGCTCTCGCGATAATGTTGCGCTTCAAATTAGTGAAAAAATTAAACGACCTGATTCAGTTAAATCTGAGCTGCATGTATTTACCAAAGGCGGCAAGAAAATTGACTCAGATGCAGAATTAGCAGAACTAGAAGATGATTTACACCTCTCTGACGGTGTAGACTTAGACTGGTAATTGATTAAAAGGTTAAAAGTATGAGCGATGATCAAGACACAATGGATGAATGGGCAGCAGCATTAGCAGAAGCCGAAGCTCCAGATGATAGTAGCGAAGCACATGTTGCAGAGCTTGATGAGTTAAGTGATTCAAAACACGAAATGAGTGGCGATGAAAAACGAAAACTCGACACTATTTTAGATATCCCCGTTACTATTTCAATGGAAGTAGGACGCTCTAAAATTAATATTCGTAACTTATTGCAACTTAACCAAGGCTCTGTTGTTGAGCTTGACCGTGTTGCGGGCGAGCCGCTAGACGTGCTAGTTAACGGTACTTTGATAGCCCATGGTGAAGTAGTTGTAGTAAACGACAAGTTTGGTATTCGCTTAACTGACGTGATAAGCCAAGTAGAGCGGATCAAAAAACTACGATGAGCTTATTAATTGCTTTAACGAGTTCCGTTTTTTCAAAAGCAGATGTGGCAACACCCACTGGAGATATACTCTCTATGGTGCTGTCGCTTGTAATGGTGCTAGTACTGATTATTGTGCTGGCATTTTTTGTTAAAAAGCTTAATCCAAATTTAGCAAACAGCGATGAATTTAAAGTAGTCAGAAGTCTACCTTTGGGTTCTCGCGAGCGTTTAATGGTTGTTGAGATAGATAATGCTCAGCATTTACTTGGTGTAACTCCCCACAGTATTAATTACTTACACAAGTTAGAAACCCCATTAAGTGAAAAAGAACTACCTGAACTCGCTAAACGATTTGGTAAACTTTTAAACCCGCAATCAAACCAAAATAAAAAGAATTAAACCTATGACAAAGTGGCTGCTTATTATTTTTGCCATGGTGTTTGTACCAAGTGTAAGCGCAGAAGGAATTGATGCGCTTACTATTACAACAAACGCTGATGGCACACAGGATTACTCAGTAACGTTACAAGTTTTAGCAATTATGACGGCGCTGAGTTTTATACCGGCTG
>NZ_AUTP01000221.1:0-3447 GCF_000498075.1 Pseudoalteromonas sp. TAB23 | reverse complement strand
CTGCCATAATTATGATGACCTCCTTTACACGAATAATTGTTGTACTCGCCATTTTGCGCCAAGCAATTGGCTTACAGCAAACACCGTCAAACCAAGTATTATTAGGGATGTCGCTTTTTCTAAGTATTTTTATAATGTCGCCTATTTATCAGCAGGTAAACGAGCGAGCTATAGAACCTTACTTAAATGAGCAGGTTACTTCAGTACAAGCTTTAGAGCTGGCTAAAGAGCCAATGAAAGCCTTTATGCTTTCTCAAGTGCGTCTCAAAGACTTAGAAACGTTTGCTAAAATTGCCGGTTACGATCAGCTAGATTCGCCACAAGACACACCGTTAATAGTGCTTATACCCGCCTTTGTAACCAGCGAATTGCAAACCGCATTTATAATAGGGTTTATGTTTTTTATCCCATTTTTAATTGTTGATTTAGTGGTCGCCTCGGTATTAATGGCGATGGGTATGATGATGCTTTCACCCATGATTGTGTCCTTACCGTTTAAAATTATGTTATTTGTACTTGTAGACGGCTGGAGCTTAGTGATGGGTACCTTAGCCAAAAGCTTTGGTTTAGGGACTTAGTTTGCAAAGCATTAACATGACCCAACAATAGGAGTACAACATGGAACCGGAAATTTTTGTTGATATCCTAAGTGACGCTCTTTTTTTAGTTATTAAGCTGGTGTCTGCAATTGTAGTCCCAGGCTTAATTATTGGTTTAGTGGTTGCTGTGTTTCAGGCCGCAACGTCTATCAATGAACAAACATTGAGCTTTTTACCTCGTTTATTAATTACCATTAGTGCGCTTATTGTGGGTGGGCATTGGCTTACTCAAGAGCTAATGGACTTTTTTACTCGCCTAGTATTACTTATTCCTGAAATTGCAGGTTAAGCGTGGAATACCCCTTTGCTGTCGTTATTCAATGGTTGAGCGATTTTTTGTTGCCGCTGGTACGCATTAGCTCAATGATTATGATTATGGCTGGTTTGGGGGCTAAAAATGTTCCTACACGTATAAAAATGGGTTTATCGGTTGTTGTAACTTTTGTTGTAGTTCCTGTTTTGCCCCCAGCTACATTCACTAATTTATTTTCGTTTGAGATGATTTTAGTCGTTATTCAACAAATGCTGATTGGTGTTGCTATTGGTTTTGCATCTATACTTTTATTAAATACCTTTGTGTTAGCAGGGCAAATACTCGCGATGCAAACCGGTTTAGGTTTTGCTTCGGTTATTGACCCCTCTAATGGCGCGAGTGTGCCTGCTGTGGGCCAGTTTTTCCTTATTTTGGCGACGCTATTATTTTTTGCTTTTAACGGTCATTTAATGATGATTCAAATGGTGGTGCATAGTTTTCAAGTGCTACCCATTGATGGCACATGGTGGTCTGTAGATCATTACTGGGACATAGTGACCTGGGGTGGCTGGATGTTTACTACAGCACTGGTACTCTCACTTGCACCGCTTACCGCGATGCTCGTTATTAATATGTCGTTTGGTATTATGACGCGTGCAGCACCGCAATTAAATATTTTCTCTATTGGTTTTCCGTTTACCTTGGTAGCGGGACTTATTATTATTTGGGCGACACTAGGTAACTTTGTTACTCAGTTTGAGTTTCAATGGTTAAAAATGGTTGAGCTAATGTGTACTTTAGTTGGTTGCTCACCTTAGGAGAAAGTCATGTCTGAAGACTCAGGACAAGAAAAAACAGAAGAACCCACATCAAAAAAGCTTGAAGAATCTAAAAAGAAAGGCCAAATAGCGCGCTCAAAAGAGCTAGGTACCATGTTTGTACTTATTTTTTCGGCTATATCACTTTTGATGTATGGGCCAGAAATTGGTAAAGGTTTATACAATGTAATGGGCCGAACCCTTAGCTTAAATCGTAACGAAGCCTTTGATACTACTAAAATGTTTGCCGTATGGGGAGAGGTTGCAGACGCTTTAATGTTTCCTATGGCTATGTTTGTATTAATTATAGTTTTGGCTGCATTTATTGGTAATACGTTACTAGGTGGTTTTAATTTTAGCTGGGAAGCCGCTGCACCTAAAGCAAGTAAAATGTCGCCAATGAAAGGCTTTAAACGTATGTTTGGCCCGCAAGCGGCTATTGAGCTTATAAAGTCACTTTTAAAATTTGGTTTGGTTGCAAGTTTTGCTATATTTTTAATTAATACCTATTTTGATGAAATACTGCATTTAAGTTTAGAAAGTGCACCAGGTAATATTATCCATGCCTTAGAGATTTTAGGCTGGATGTTTTTAGGTCTTTCGTGCACTTTAATTATTATTGCGGCTATTGATGCACCATTTCAAAGTTATAACCATAACAAACAACTTAAAATGACAATGCAAGAGATTAAAGATGAGTATAAAAACTCTGAAGGTGACCCACAAATAAAAGCGCGTATTAGGCAAACTCAAAGGCAAATGTCGCAAAACCGTATGATGCAAGATGTCCCTGACGCTGATGTTATTGTTACCAACCCAACTCACTACTCAGTAGCATTAAAATACGATACAGAGCGCGCAGGAGCGCCAATAGTGCTTGCTAAGGGTATCGATGAAATGGCGATGCAAATTAGAAAAGTAGCAATAGGGAATGAAGTACCTATTTTAGAATCCCCTATGTTGACCCGAGCGCTTTATCATACTGCTGAAGTAGGAGAGCAAATACCCGATCAGCTATTTACTGCAGTAGCGCAAGTTTTAGCGTATGTATTTCAGCTTAAGCGCTTTAATAAAGGGCGCGGAAAACGCCCAACTAAACTTAATAATAAGCTCCCAATCCCCGATGCCTACAAGTATTAAACCGTTAACTTAGTAACTTGGAATAGTTATTGCAAATTCTACGTAGTGTCAATTTTTTGAAATTGTAGAATTATGAGTTTTAAAGCGGTATTACAACAACTTAACAGAGACAAAAAAGACTATGCCAAAGGGGTAGGTACTCCTTTGCTTGTGCTTGCTGCCTTGGGAATGGTGATCTTACCGTTACCGCCATTTTTACTCGATATCCTTTTCTCGTTTAATATTGCCCTCGCATTAGTGGTTTTACTCGTGACTGTTTACACGATGAAGCCGGTTGAGTTTGGTATATTCCCCTCTGTATTACTAATCGCTACGATTATGCGCTTAGCGCTTAATGTTGCCAGCACTCGAGTTGTATTACTTGAGGGTCATAACGGTGGGGATTCTGCTGGGAAGGTAATTGAAGCGTTTGGCTCCGTAGTTATTGGTGGTAACTACGCTGTTGGTTTGGTCGTATTTTTAATTCTGATCATTATTAACTTTGTGGTAATTACTAAAGGTGCTGGGCGTATTTCTGAGGTATCTGCACGTTTCACCCTTGACGCAATGCCGGGTAAACAAATGGCAATTGACGCCGATTTAAACGCTGGTTTTATCAGTGCTGAGCAAGCGCGTGACCGCCGCGAGGAAGTAACTC
>NZ_AUTP01000220.1:0-50710 GCF_000498075.1 Pseudoalteromonas sp. TAB23 | reverse complement strand
GATTTTTACGGCTCAATGGATGGTGCGAGTAAATTTGTAAAAGGCGATGCCATTGCAGGTATTGTTATATTAATCATCAATATTGTTGGTGGTTTATTTGTCGGTATGATTCAACATAATTTGAGTTTTGGCAACGCAATGGAAGTATATACATTACTTACCATTGGTGATGGCTTAGTTGCTCAACTCCCTTCTTTACTGCTTTCAATTGGTACCGCGATTGTTGTAACACGTCAAAATGAGTCGCTCAATATGGGTGACCAATTTAAGAAACAACTAGGTAACGAAAAATCACTCTTTATTGCTTCAGGTATTTTGATCATCATGGGTTTAGTGCCTGGTATGCCGCATTTTGCTTTTTTAAGTTTAGGTGCGTTACTGGGTTATTTAGCTTACTACACACAGCAAACTAAGTTAAAAGCCGCTGCAGCAGAAGCCGANCCGCCAGTGGCGGAAGCGCTGCAACAGGTATTGCCAATAAACAAGAGCAAAAAGAACTTGGTTGGGATGATGTTCAACAGGTTGACGTAATTGGCTTAGAAGTAGGTTACAGATTAATTCCGTTGGTAGATCAATCTCAAGGTGGTGAGCTACTTAATCGTATTAAAGGTGTACGTAAAAAGCTTTCTCAAGAACTTGGCTTTTTAGTACCACCTGTTCATATTCGCGATAATTTAGAGCTTGACCCTAATGCTTACAGAATAACGCTAATGGGTGTTTCAACAGGTGAAAGCGAACTTAAACATGGCGACGAGCTAGCAATTAACCCCGGGCAAGTATTTGGCCCAATTAAAGGGGTTGAAACCAAAGATCCTGCGTTTGGCCTTGATGCAGTATGGATCAAGCCTGATCAAAAAGATGAAGCGCAATCGCTAGGTTATACCGTTGTAGATTCAGCAACTGTAGTTGCCACTCATATTAGCCAGTTATTAACTAACAGTGCGGCGTTGTTACTAGGGCATGAAGAAGTTCAAAACCTGCTTGATATGCTTGCTAAAAGCCACCCTCGCTTAGTAGAAGGACTAGTACCTGATGTGTTGCCATTAACTGCAATTGTAAAAGTACTGCAAAATTTATTGAATGAAGGTGTAGCTATTCGCGATATGCGCTCAATTGTTCAAACCCTTGTTGAGTATGGTCCGCGTAGCCAAGACCCTGATGTATTAACGGCTGCAGTGCGTATTTCTCTGCGTCGGTTAATCGTTCAAGATGCGGTTGGCATGTCATCAGAAATCCCTGTCATAACCTTGGCACCTGAGTTGGAACAGATGTTGCATCAGTCATTACAAAATGCAGGCGATGAAGGTGCCGGTATTGAGCCTGGACTTGCAGAGCGACTTCAAGTGTCATTGACACAAGCGCATCAAAATCAAGAAATGGCCGGTGAACCTTCTATATTGCTAACGTCAGGAATGTTACGCACTGTGTTATCTCGTTTTGTTAAGTACACCATTCCAGGATTGAGAGTGATGTCTTATCAAGAGGTACCAGACGAAAGACAGATCAAGATTGTTAGCTCTGTAGGCCAACAATAAGATTTTAACAGGGGTTGAATCATGAAAATTAAACGTTTTTTTGCTAAAGATATGCGCACAGCACTTAAAGAAGTTAAAGATGAGTTAGGTGTTGATGCGGTTATTATGTCAAATAAGAAGCTGGCTAACGGTGTAGAAATTGTAGCGGCAGTTGATTATGACAAAGCAGCCCCTAAAGTAGCATCGCAACCACAACGTACTGCAGAGCCGCGTGCTCAAGTACCACAGCAAAGTGTGCATAATTTTGTAAAACCAGAGCCTCAGCGTGCCAAACCAGAGCCGCAAGCAAAAGTGGCTGACAGCCTACAGGCTTTATTAGAGCGCCAATCACCGCGTCCTCGCTCCCCTGAACTTGCATCAATGTTTTCACAATCAGGTATTGATACTACCGATAACTATCAAGAACCAGTTATGGAACAGCGTACTAAAAATATGTTTGCCCCTGAAAATGCAGCGCCAGTTCGTCCACAAACTCAAGCGGATAGCTTAGGTTTTGATGATTTAGACAGCGACTTTGATGATTTAGATAGTCCAGTAACGGCTCGCCAACAAACACCCAATAATGAAAGCGAAGAAATGACAACAATGCGTGAAGAAATGAACGCAATTCGTCAATTACTTGAGCATCAAGTATCAGGCTTAATGCAGCAAGATATGGCGCGTCGCGATCCAACACGCGCTTGCATGGTTGACCGCTTAGTCGGTATGGGTATTGATAAAGAAGTAGCGCAACAAATGGCATGTTTTGTACCTGATGATGTATCTCGCCAACAAGGCTGGAAGGCCCTACTAGCTATGGTCGAAGACCAAATGCAAACAACCAATAATGAAATACTTCGCCAAGGTGGTGTATATGCGTTAGTGGGCCCAACAGGTGTTGGTAAAACAACAACAGTTGCTAAGCTTGCAGCGTTAGGTGCACAAAAATATGGCGCTGATAAAGTGGCCTTAATAACTACTGATACATACAGAATTGGTGCTTATGAACAGCTTGCTACTTACGGCCGTATTATTGGTTGTGGTGTAAAGCAAGTTAAAGATGCTAATGAATTAGCTGAAGTTTTATATCATTTACGAAATAAACGTCTAGTATTAATTGATACAGCAGGTATGAGTCAGCGAGATTTACGTTTAACTGAGCAGTTAAACACGTTAATGCGTAACCAACGTGTGGATATTCGCAGCTACTTAGTACTAAGCGCAACGGCACAAATTAATGTATTACAAGAAACAGTACGTCACTTTAAAAAAGTACAGTTAAGTGGTTGTATTTTCACTAAGTTAGATGAATCATTAAGTTTGGGTGAGATTATTAGTATTGCGATTCAAAATCGCCTTCCAATAGGGTATCTTACTAACGGTCAACGAGTGCCAGAAGATATTCGTGTTGCAAATGCTGAAAAACTAGTGAAAAAGGCTGAGCAGTTATATTTAAAAAGAACAAAAGCACAACATTCAAGGCACCAAGCAGTGGCGCCAAGTACAGTAGGGATGTATGATTAACACAGTATTAGATCAAGCAAGCGGCCTGCGCAAAATGAGTCAAAACAATAACAACGGCGTAAAAGTTATCGCTGTAACCGGTGGTAAAGGTGGTGTGGGGAAAACAAATGTTTCTCTAAATACCGCTATTGCACTAGGGCAACAAGGTAATAGAGTATTAGTGCTGGATGCTGACTTAGGTCTAGCAAACTGTGATGTGATGCTTGGTTTACGTGTAGAGCGCAATTTATCACACGTTTTGTCAGGTGAATGTGAGCTTGACGAGATTTTAGTTGAAGGCCCTGCTGGTATTAAAATTGTACCCGCTACATCGGGCTCGCAAAGTATGGTTGAATTATCGCCATCTGAGCATGCCGGGCTAATTCGTGCATTTAGCGAATTGAATACCGAATTTGATATTTTAATTGTAGATACAGCCGCTGGTATTTCAGACATGGTGCTAAGCTTCTCACGAGCAGCACAAGATGTAATGGTTGTAGTGTGCGATGAACCAACATCAATAACCGATGCTTACGCACTTATTAAAGTATTAAGCCGCGAGCACGGTGTTTATAAGTTCAAAATTGTTGCCAATATGGTCCGCAGTATGCGTGAAGGCACTGAATTGTTTGCAAAACTATCTAAAGTTACCGATCGCTTTTTAGATGTTTCAATGGAGCTAGTAGCAACGGTTCCTTATGACGAAAATATGCGCAAAGCAACACGTCGCCAAAAGGTGATTGTTGAGCTCTTTCCAAGTTCGCCAGCCGCTCTCGCGTTTAAAGCGCTGGCGACAAAAGCAGTTAAATGGCCAATACCAAATCAACCATCTGGGCATTTAGAGTTTTTCATTGAGAAACTAGTAAACGGCTAATTATGACAACATTGGTGAATAGAGCTATGGGATATCAATCAACACAAAACTTAAATGTGATTGTTGAGAAACATGCATCACTTGTTAAAAAAGTGGCATGTCATCTAATTGCTCGATTACCACCTAGCGTTCAGCTTGATGATTTAATTCAATCAGGAATGATAGGTTTAATAGAAGCTTCAAAAAACTTTGATGCAACAAAAGGCGCAAGCTTTGAAACCTTCGCCGGTATTCGTATTCGCGGGGCTATGCTTGATGAAATGCGTCGTGGTGATTGGGCTCCTCGTTCAGTACACCGTAAAAGCCGACAAGTTGCAGAAGCAATTACTGGGCTCGAAAGCAGTCTGAATCGCGAACCAACAGATACAGAAGTTGCTGAAAAACTTGAAATTTCACTCAATGAGTACCATCATATTTTAAATGATGTTAATACCAGTAAAGTATTAGGCATAGAAGACCTTGGTGTAGATGAGGATGTTATTACTCCCGTAGGCCAAGATTTAGCGCTAGACAAACCTTTTAATAATGTTAAAAATGATCGGTTTAATGAGTCTTTGCTAAATGCAATAAAGTCATTACCAGAGCGTGATGCAATGGTACTTTCTTTATACTATAACGATGAAATGAATTTAAAAGAAATAGGACATATACTCGATGTAAGCGAATCGCGTGTAAGTCAGATACATGGTCAGGCGATGATTAAGCTTAAAGCTAAAATCAATGACTGGATAAACTAGTAGTAAGTAAACTAAGGTTAATACCTCACTGGGGGATGTTTTGGATAAAAACATGAAAATTCTTGTAGTTGATGATTTTTCAACGATGAGACGAATTATAAAAAACCTATTACGTGACTTAGGTTTCACTAACGTTCAAGAAGCTGATGACGGGTCTACAGCTTTGCCTATGTTACAAAATCAAGTATTTGATTTTGTGGTTACAGATTGGAATATGCCGGGAATGCAAGGTATTGACCTTTTAAGAGCAATTCGTGCAGATGATAAGTTAAAACATATCCCTGTACTGATGGTAACGGCAGAAGCTAAAAAAGAACAAATAATAGCTGCAGCGCAAGCTGGCGTTAATGGTTATATTGTTAAGCCATTTACGGCTGGAACATTAAAAACTAAATTAGAGAAAGTATTTGAACGCTTAGGCTAATGATGGGGGAGAGGCTTATGTCAGCACCAGCTGCGCCTCAAATAACGTTAGAACAAGCTCGTCAACTCGTCATTTATTTAGAAAACGATGAGCAAGATAAAGCTAATCAGTTGATTTTAGAGACAGCTTCGCAAGAGCAGTCTAAATTATTTGCTGAAGTTGGGAAGTTGACTCGTCAACTGCACGAAGCACTTAAAAGTTTTGAGCTTGATACTCGCTTAACTAACATAACGACAGATGCGATTCCAGATGCTAAAAAGCGGCTTAATTATGTTATAGAAATGACAGAAAATGCGGCTAATAAAACAATGGATGCTGTTGAGGCTAGTTTACCTATAGCTCAGCAACTTGCAGATGAAATATCTCATATCAAACCGACATGGGATCGTTTAATGAGCCGGGAGATTGAGCTTGGTGAGTTTAAACAACTTTGCCATAGTATCGATAAGTTTATGAATAACTCTCATCATAAAACGGATGAGCTTCAAAGCTTAATGACAAATGTACTAATGGCTCAAGACTATCAAGACTTAACAGGTCAAGTTATTCGCCGTGTTATAGAACTTGTTAGAGAAGTAGAAGAAAGCTTACTTCATCTTTTAACAGCGTTTGCTGAACAAGATGACAGTGACAACACAGCGAATAAAGTAGAACAACAAAAAATAAAAGAACCAGTTGCCACACAAACTTTAGCAGGTCCTGAAGGCCCTATTATTGATAAAGAATCGCGTAATGATGTTGTGTCTGATCAAGATGAAGTCGATGATCTTTTATCAAGTTTGGGCTTCTAAGAGGAGAGTAACTGCATGTTTGAAGTCGATGAAGATATTTTACAAGACTTTCTTGTAGAGGCAGGAGAAATCCTAGAGCTTTTATCTGAACAGTTAGTTGAACTGGAAAATAATCCAGAAGATACCGAGTTACTAAATGCCATATTTAGAGGCTTTCACACTGTAAAAGGTGGTGCAGGCTTTTTAGCTATGACAGAACTTGTTGATGCTTGCCACGGCGCTGAAAACGTATTTGATTTACTACGTCAAGGCGTGCGAACGGTCAATTCAGAGTTAATGGATGTTATTTTACAAGCGCTCGACACCATTAATGAAATGTTCGCGACTATCCAAAATAGGGATAAGCCAGAACCAGCAGATCCTGAGTTACTTCAAACCCTCCACATTTTGGGCCTACCTCCAACAGAAGCCGAGCTTAACGGAGTCGCTTCAGAAACTGACGTTGAACAACCTCTTGATGAAGTAATTGATACGCCAATAGCTGATGAGGAAGATCCATTTGCATTTGATGAAATGTTTAGCGGAACTCCTTCGGTTAGTGATGCTGAAATAAACGAAATCACTGAAGATGAATTTGAAAACTTACTTGATGAACTACACGGTAAAGGACAAGGTCCTGCAGTTGAAAAGCCAGTAGCAAGTAGTAGTGATTTTAATGGTGATATTACTGATGATGAATTTGACAGCTTATTAGACGAGTTACATGGAGTTGGCAGTTTTGGTGAGGTTGCGAGTAAAGCACCTGAGCAAAGTAGTGTAGTTAAAGCACCTGTAGAACCAGCTAAACCAGCGTCAAATACTGCTAATTCATCAGATGATGAAATTAGTGATGATGAATTTGAAGCGCTTCTTGATGAACTTCATGGTAAAGGCACTGCACCTAAATCAATAGAAAGCACTCCAGCTGTGAAACAGCCCAATATCCCAGCTAAACCAGCTGCAAAAGCGAGTGTGCCTGTAAAAAAACCAGAACCTGTAAAAGCACCCGCTTCTAAACCAGTAGAAAAACCGGTTGCTAAAGCAGCGCCAGCAACGCCTAAAAAATCAGCGCCACCAGCAGCAGAGACGACAGTTCGCGTAGATACAAAACGACTTGACCAAATTATGAATATGGTTGGTGAGTTAGTACTTGTGCGAAATCGTTTGGTTAGTTTAGCGACCAACTCAGACAGTGAAGCAATGGGTAAAGCTATCTCTAACTTAGATGTAGTGACTGCTGATATTCAAGGCGCGGTTATGCAAACGCGAATGCAACCAATTAAAAAGGTATTTGGTCGTTTCCCTCGCGTAGTACGCGATTTAGCACGCAGCTTAAACAAAGACATTGACTTACAACTTGTAGGTGAAGAAACCGATTTAGATAAAAACTTAGTGGAAGCACTAGCTGATCCGCTTGTGCATTTAGTTCGAAACTCGGTTGACCACGGTATTGAAATGCCAGCTGTTCGTGAGGCTGCAGGTAAACCTAGAACAGGTAATGTTACTTTATCTGCGTCTCAGGAAGGCGACCATATTTTGTTGACCATTAAAGATGATGGCGCTGGTATGGATGCTGAGAAACTGAAAAAAATAGCAATTAGTAAAGGTGTGCTCGATCACGATCAAGCGAGTCGACTTTCTGACACTGAAGCATACAACCTAATTTTTGCACCTGGCTTTTCTACAAAAGAAGAGATATCTGATATTTCAGGTCGTGGTGTTGGAATGGATGTGGTGAAAACTAAAATCACCCAATTAAACGGCTCTGTAAGTATTCAATCTGAGTTAGGCGTAGGTACTATTTTAGAGATAAAAGTACCACTTACCTTAGCCATATTACCGACCTTAATGGTAATTGTTGGCGCACAAACATTTGCGTTACCACTTGCTGGTGTTAGTGAAATATTCAACTTAGATTTAACGAAAACAAATGTGGTTGATGGGCAATTAACAATTATTGTGCGTAAAAAGGCAATACCGTTATTCTACCTCGAGCACTGGTTAGTTAAAGGCTCAGATCGTTCACAGCGAAAAGCAAAAGGCCATGTAGTTATTGTGCAAATTGGTACGCAGCAAATTGGTTTTGTTGTTGACTCATTAATTGGCCAAGAAGAAGTTGTAATTAAACCACTTGATGCGTTACTACAAGGTACCCCAGGTATGGCAGGCGCTACAATTACTTCAGATGGTGGCATTGCACTGATTTTAGACGTTCCAAACATGTTAAAACATTACGCAGGCTAATAATAAAGTAGGTATATATTTAATATATACCTACGCATAAATTTAATAAGAGAGCTAAATGGCCGTTAAAGTTTTAGTTGTTGATGATTCAAGCTTTTTTCGCCGCAGGGTAAGCGAAATTCTTGAGCAAGATAGCGACATACAAGTTATAGGCTTTGCTGTGAATGGCAGAGAAGCTGTTGAAAAAGCAGCTCAGCTACGTCCAGATATGATCACTATGGATGTAGAAATGCCTGTGCTTGATGGTATTAGCGCAGTTAAAGAGATAATGGCGAGTAATCCAACGCCTATCTTAATGTTTTCATCACTAACACGTGATGGCGCAACAGCAACGTTTGATGCGCTAGATGCTGGAGCAATGGATTTTTTACCGAAAAAATTTGAAGACATCGCTCGCAATAATGAAGACGCTATAAAGCTTTTGCAAAATAAAGTGAAAGATATAGGGCGAAGACGTTTACCGCGAACGTTTAAATCTGCAACACCACCTAAGCCAGTAATATCAACTAAACCGATAACAAGCTCACTTTCGCAAAGAACAAACACACTAACGCCTTCGATAAAACAACCCGATAGAAGCTTTAAAAGAGCAGCACCTACAACATCGTCAGGTTCAAATGTTGCCTCAATGCGAGCAAGTGGAAAGCAATATCAGCTTGTGGCTATTGGCACTTCTACAGGTGGCCCTGTTGCACTACAAACTATACTGACTCAATTGCCAGCTAATTTCCCTCACCCTATTTTACTTATTCAGCATATGCCAGCTGCTTTTACACCTGCATTCGCAGCGCGCTTAAATGGTCTGTGCCAAATAAAAGTGAAAGAAGCACAACAAGGTGACCGCTTACAACCAGGAACGGCTTATCTAGCGCCTGGCGGACAGCAGATGATGGTAGAAGGGCGTGGTGCAAATAGAACACTGCGCGTATTTGAAGATCATAGCGAGAGAATAAGTTATAAACCGAGTGTAGATGTAACTTTTGCCAGTGCAGCAAAAACGTATCAAGGCGATGTGCTTGCTATCGTTTTAACAGGCATGGGCGCTGATGGACGTGACGGTGCAAGAATGTTAAAGCAAACGGGTGCAACTATTTGGGCACAGGATGAGAAAAGCTGTGTTGTTTATGGAATGCCTCAAGCCATTGCTAATGCGGGGCTTTCGAGTGAAAGCTTAGCATTAAGCGATGTTGCAGCACGTATCAAGAGAGAGGTAGGTTGTGGATAAACTCTCAATATTTGGACTATTTGTAGCACTGGGCGCAATAGGTTTAGGTTACTCTTTAGAAGGCGGCGTTGTTTCTGCTTTATTTAATGGTCCTGCCCTTATTATTGTATTAGGCGGCACGCTTGGTGCTGTTATGTTGCAAACATCAGCAAGTACCTTTAAAAAAATGCTAAATATGAGCTCTTGGGTTTTTGTTGCGCCACAATATGATATTGAAGATGCAATAGAGCAAGTTAAGCGATGGTCTCATAAGGCACGTCAAGAAGGTTACTTAGCGCTTGAAAATGAAGCGCTAGCTCACCCAGATGCATATGCAGCAAAAGGTTTAAGCTTGCTTGTAGATGGCTGCTCTGAGCAAAAACTACGTGACACGCTTGAAATTGATTTACTGCTAGAACGCGATCGCTTGCTTGAAGCTGCACGTGTTTATGAAGCGATGGGGGGCTACAGTCCTACCATTGGTATTTTAGGTGCTGTGCTTGGTTTAATACAGGCAATGTCGTTTATTACCGATCCACAAATGCTTGGTGCAGGCGTTGCAACGGCATTTATCGCGACCATTTATGGTGTTGGTTTAGCTAATTTATTGTTTTTACCTATGGCAAATAAGTTAAAACAGCGTGTAGAGCAAAAAATGCTTTACCATGAAATGCTTGCCGAAGGCGTGATTGCAATAAGCGTTGGCGAAAGCCCAGTAAATATAGAATTAAAGCTTGAAGCCTACCGTGTAGAGCGTCCTAATTTAGTGGACGAATAACATGCTACGCCGACGACTTCGTCACTCTGCTCCTAAAAGTCAACATACAGAGCGTTGGCTTGTATCGTATGCCGATTACATGACCATTATGTTTGCTTTTTTTGTGGTGCTGTATGCGATAGCGATCAACAAAGAAGAACAATTTCAAATATTGTCAGACTCCCTTGAACACGTTTTTGATAAATCTGCCCGCCAGCACTCCCAGCAAGGTGAGGGCGTCAATGGTAATGGAATATTGACTGATAGAGTGACACCTGAACAAGAAGTTCTTTATGGTGAAAGTATTTTAAAAGAAGAACAAGGACCAGAGTTACTCGACGGTCAAAGTGATACAAGTAACATACAACAAAAATATTTAGGAAAACCACTCGATAGCTTACTTGCTAAGCTGCAGTCAGCGCTTATTGATGAAATTCGTGATGGAGAAGCCAGCTTAGAGCTTAATCAAGATTGGCTGATTATAGAGCTAAGCTCAGGTATGTTATTTTCAAGTGGTAGCTCAGTTGCACACTCTAGGGCAAAGCAAGTCGTCAAAATTGTTAAAGATATTATTGCTCCAGTAGATAACTATATTAGGGTGCGTGGCTATACTGATGATGAAAGTATTCGCAATGAAATATTTCGCTCAAATTGGGAACTCTCGGTTGCTAGAGCAACATCTATTTTAGTAGAGCTGGAAGCATTAGGTATTAATTCTGCCAGAATGGCGATAGAAGGTTATGGTCAATATTCACCTTTTGTAAGTAACGATACAGAACAAGGGCGAGCAGAAAATCGTAAAGTTGTTATTGCACTTTCTAAGTATGGTTTACCACCAATACAAGACATTAAAGGTGATGAACAAGCCGTTAAGCCAGTAGCGGAAGAGCCTGAAATTGAGCTTCCTTCAGATGACGATACAATAAAAATAATTCGTTTGCCTCATGGTGGTATTCGCATAACAACGCGCAATGAACAGTAATTAGGATGTAATGTGAAGATTTGGACTGTCGCAAATCAAAAAGGTGGTGTTGGTAAAACAACAACAGCAGTGAGCCTTGCTGGTATTTTAGCTTTGCAGGGTAAGCGTGTGTTGCTTATTGATACAGACCCTCATGCATCACTCACTTATTACTTTGGCATTGACTCAGAAGATTTGGAAGTCAGCGTATATGATATTTTTGCGCGTGGCACGAGCATGCAAAGTGAAGAGATACTTCAAGCTTTATGCCCATCAACACTTGAAAACCTAGATATTTTACCCGCAACAATGGCGATAGCCACGCTTGATAGAAGCATGGGTAATAAAACAGGTATGGGATTAATACTAAAAAAAGCGCTTGCAAAAATCAGTGAACATTACGATTATGCCATTTTAGATTGCCCCCCAGTTTTAGGGGTGTTAATGGTTAATGCGCTTGCAGCAAGTGAGCGAATTTTAGTGCCAGTGCAAACGGAATTTTTAGCACTGAAAGGGCTTGATAGAATGATGCGCACTATGGAATTAATGCAAACCTCTCAAGCGAAAGATTATCAATATACTATAATCCCTACTATGTATGATAAACGTACTAAAGCATCGTTAGAAGCATATAAAACACTGCAAAGTACATATGGTGATAAAGTCTGGCCAGGTGTGATACCGGTAGATACTAAATTTAGAGATGCAAGCTTTGCGCAAAAAGTGCCTGTAGAGTATTGTCCTCGTTCGCGTGGTGTATACGCATATAAAGCACTGCTAGAATATTTAATTGAACAAGGTTAATGAATGAGTAAGCAATTATTTGCTAATGAAAAAGTAATGAAACAATACCTCGGGGCTTTGTTATGTGAAGACGAGCCTGTAGATAACCTTGAGCCAGTCGCAAAATTACTTGAGCAAATGCCACACGACTCGCAGCAAGAACATATTCATTTAAAACCAAAAGAACAGATAAAAGCGGCAGAAAAAATATTTGATCAAGATTTACTTAATTCTGAAATTAAGCCAATAGTTGAACCGATTTTTGAAGCCGCAAAAGTTAATAAAGCCATTGACGATGAAGTAATAGAGCCGATAAGTACGATTACAGAAGAACCAGAACCTCAGATTATAACCACTAGNTAGCCAATCTGACTATTTTGATGGTGAATTTCAGGCATTATTTTTTGAAGTTGCTGGTTTAACATTGGCTGTGCCATTAAAAGCATTAGGCGGTATACATCAATTAGGTGAAGTAAATCATTTATTTGGTAAGCCAAAGTGGTTTAAAGGCGTTATGCTCAACAGAGAAGAAAAGCTTAATGTTGTTGATACTGCTCGTTGGGTAATGCCAGAAAAGTATGATGATAAATTAGAGGCGTCTTTAGATTATCAGTATTTAATTACCTTAGGTGATAGCCAGTGGGGCTTATTAGCTGAAAAGTTGATAAATAACATTACATTGAGTAAAGAAGATGTAAAATGGCGTACAAATAAAAGTAAGCGCCCATGGCTTGCAGGCGTTATAAAAGAAAAAATGTGTGCTTTAATAGATGTAGATAATTTAAATATATTATTAGAGAAAGGCTTAGATAGCCGTCAGTAGTAATGACCATTACGGGGTAATAGCATGAATCAAGATAAATTACTGTCAGCAAATAAAAACGCAGATAATAATGATGAAATTTTACAGTGGGTTACGTTTAAGCTAGAGGAAGAAACCTACGGCGTAAATGTAATGCAAGTACAAGAAATACTTCGTTATACAGAGATAGCCCCTGTACCAGGTGCACCTTCTTACGTTATTGGTATTATTAACTTACGCGGTAACGTTGTAACTGTTATTGATACTCGTGCACGTTTTGGTTTGTTAGCTGCTGATGCAACCGATAATTCTCGTATATTAATTATTGAAGCTGAAGAGCAAGTTATCGGCATTTTAGCCGACAGCGTATCTGAAGTCGTTTATTTACGCAGCTCTGAGATCGATAGTGCACCAAATGTTGGTACTGAAGAAAGTGCTAAGTTTATTCAAGGCGTTTGTAATCGTGATAATGAGCTACTGATTTTAGTCGATTTAAACAAGTTACTCAGCGATGATGAATGGGATGAGTTAAGCGATATATAAGCTTTACCAAATAAATTATGCTGTTACTTAGTATAGCCATATCAGCGTTAGCGGTAGGACTTATATCGCTTGCGCTAATAATTGCATTAAAAAACAAACAAGTGAATGAAATTAATGCTGTATTACAGCAGCTTAAAGATAGCTCAGAGCAAACTCATATTTTGCGAAGTGAAATTTCAGAGCTTAGAACAGGGCTTTTAAGTATTGGTAAGCGAGTGCTTGAGGTTGAGCAACAAAATCAAGATTTGATACAGCAACAAGCTGCGCAAAAATACGATGACCCTGATGCTAAAATTTACTCTCGTGCAGTAAAAATGGTTGAGTTAGGTGCGGACCTCGATGAGGTGATACGCGAATGCGAATTACCGCGAGCAGAAGCCGAATTACTGTTTTCACTACATAAACAAAAAGGCGCTTAGCGCCTTTTTAGTTATAAGCGTGTAAATAATCTCACGCTTTAATATTTAACTTACCTTGAAAGTCTTGCCAGCCTGGCGGAAATTGACCTCTTAATACATACGAAAACGCAATAAGCTCTGCAATTACATAATAAAGCTCTTTAGGGATTTCTTCCCCTAAGCTTAAATGCGACAACGTTTTAGCAAGCGCAGCATCTTCGTGGATCATAATTCCTTTTAATTTTGCCGCTGCAATTATTTCGTCAGCTAACTCACCAAACCCTTTTACACTTACAGTGGGTGTGTTGCCAGCTTCGTATAAAAGCCCAATGGCTGACTTATTAATAGGTGTATCACTCATTACTAAACCTTAATATTAATAATTGCATGAGATTTATAAAATGCCTGATTATTTGCATCGCCTCGCTTTAAGTTGAGCTCTCCAACTTGTAAACCATGCTTAGCTAGTTTGGATCTTAAATTATCTAAGTGAGGGTGAGCAATTGCGCTTACTTCTTGGCTCGAGGCTAATAGCTGGCAATCGAGTGCTTTATCCATTAACTCAGCGGTAATCTGTAACTGCCCAATCTGTGCATAATCAAAGTTTAACCTGACAAACCATACATTTTTATCTTCTAATTTATCTGCGCTTGGCTTTTTATATTGCCCCAGTGTTATTTCTGTTTGGGCGGCCTCAGGCGGCAATTTCATTGGTAATAAAAATTGTGCAAGCGGGTTTGTGTCAGGTTGCTGATTTGGTGTTGAAACACTTACTTGGGTAAGTGTATTTTTAACGTGTACGATTTCGCTAGCCAATGCTTGAACTTGAGCTTGCTGCAGTTGTTCAAGTATTTTTGCTCCCGCGTTTCCTGTTTTAAAAGTAGGTATGAGTACTTGTAAAAGTGCATCTAAGCCAGTTTGGTTATTAAAGCTTATCGGTGTTACTGATTGGCTAATTATAGGGGCTGCTAAAATACTCACTGCAACTTGTTCAAGTCCTTTAGTGAAGCTACTTTGTAGTATATCACCCGTTAATTGAGATGGCTGTAAGGTGGCTAATACTTCACGCTGTATGGTCGCAGGGTTAATATTATTACTAGAGACCATGCGATTAAATGCTTGGTTAATTAAGCGAGTTAAATCGGGCGTTTCTTTTATTGCTCTATTTGTAATATCAGTAATTTGACTACTTAAAAGCTGTTTGTTACCAGCTACTCTATCCGTAGGGATTGTGGCATCAGGAAGCTTTAATAATATGCTTAATAGCTTTGCTTCTATTGGTTGTAGCATTTGACTACGAGAGACAATATTAGATAACGGCTCTACTAATGGGAGCATGTTTTTAATCGAGGCTGGGTTTACACTGTTTTGATTGTTGCCGTTTATTACTGGTTGCACTGAAGAAGTTGTTTGCCCTTTAGTAACAATTTCACTTGTAGGCTTAATTAACGTATCAACTTTACTGTTGGTACTAATATTCAGATCACTCAATTGACTCGCGTTTAAACTACTTGGCTTAGCGCTCGCCACTTCGTTTTGAGTAATGTTATTTGTTATTGGCGTGTAGGTTGTTGCTGTGTTTGAAGGTGATTGCCAAACACTAACACTTCCTTTTATTTGCTGAGTTAATTGTACAAGTGGCGGGAGTCTTGAAAAGTGCTCTGATAAAGTATTGCTAGTATTACTATTTAACGCAGTACTTACATTTTGGGTAATGTTCACTCTATTTAACGGTGATACTGTTAATTGCATAACTAAGCCCGGCCTTTGTATTGCAGATGATGCAGACGGCGGCATTAACTCAGATTTATTTGCTGCTGCAAAGGGCTTACTTTCAAAATATTTAACTGCATCATTAATTCGTGTTTTTAAATCACTAAAGCTATTTTGTAGCCACGACTTTATTGGGCTATTAGGTGTAAGCAGTGGGCTTGCTTTAATAGTGGACGCAGAAAAAGGTATTTCAGGAACACTGCTTTTTTGAGCTAAAAGTAACTCGTTAAACGGTTTAGAAAATGAGTTATTAAGCGTCACTTTTATATTATTAGTATCGGTTTTAATAAGTAATTTATCAGCCTGATTTATTAAATTTACCTTAATGGGCGTGCTAGGTAGCTCACTAACTTGTTGATTAGTAATAGGCGTCGTAAACGAACCTGACTTTTGAGGATGAGTCAAAATAGCTAGCTTAGGTGTTGCTTGAAGTTGCGCACTAGGTAATAAGGCCACGAGTAATTTAGTAAGTTTAGTTTGGCTAAGTGGTTGCGTATGAACTTTATCAGCAAAGCGATTAATAACATTAAGCTGTGCGCCTTTGTTAGTCGTGCTAACAACTACTTTTAAAGGCTGCTCGGTTAAAAGTAACTGCGCTACGTCTTTATTTATGGCAATACTGGCGTTAAGTTTATCAATTACTAATTTTGGGGTAGGGGACATAACCACTTGTAAATCCATTGGTTTGCTTTGTACCTCAGTGCCCGTGCTTACATAATTTAATAAACGCTGTAATTGTACTGGTTGATTTAAAGTAAGGGTTGTAGTGTTTGGCGAGATGTTGAGCTGTTTGCCATCGGGACTAAGTTGTATGTTAGCACTGGCTATTTTTTGTAAATTTTGAGGTGCGCTTGTAGTGCCAAGTCTTAATGTTTGCCAATGTTTATCAATAAATACATCAAGCGTAATCGAGTCTTTCGAAAATTGAATGTTTTTAGCGGCAAGTACCTCATTAGGTAATTGCGATAACTCATTGGTTTGAGGGTTTGTCGATTGATTGATAACCAATGAATTAGATAATGTTATTTGCGTTGGCGTATTCATTATTTTAAATCAAGTTTTCTCTATTTTAAGTGAATCGATTTTAAAGCAATATTCGTATTACCCTATCATTATGGTAGACTAACGCCTAATTTTTGGCAGAGAGAATCGTCATCTTGTTACACATTAAGTCCGTCACCTGCATCAAGCAAGATCGTTGTTTGTTTGCGGATCTTAATTTTAGCCTTAATAGCGGTCAAATCATGCAATTAGCGGGTCCTAATGGGGCTGGTAAAACATCGCTATTGCGTATTATCGCAGGCTTTTCTGTGCCTGATGAAGGGGCTGTTTTATTTCAAGAACAGCCTATATCTAAGTATTACGAAGAGTATGCCAGAGAGCTACTCTTTATAGGCCACAAAACAGGTGTAAATACTCAGCTTAGTGCAGTTGAAAATGTTCGTCATTGGTTACAAATTAATGGCTACATAAATCAGCCTGACTTGTATCCCATTTTAGCGCAACTTGGCCTTGTTGGACTTGAAGATGTACCGGTTAGAATGTTATCTGCTGGACAACAAAGACGTGTAGCTTTGGTTAGGCTTTGGTTAAGTGATTCTAAATTATGGGTACTTGATGAGCCATTTACCGCGCTTGATAAAAGCGGTGTTGCTTTTTTGCAGCAGCGATTTACTGAACACTTACAAAGCGGTGGTGCTATTTTATTAACGACTCACCAAGACTTAACGACCCATTTTAGTAACTTGCAAACGGTTACACTGGAGTATCGTCACTAATGACTCGTCAACATTCTTATTGGTTGCTATTTAGTGCGGTATTTACCAAAGATGTAAAACTTGCGTTTCGCCAGCGCGCTGAAATTGTAAATCCTATTTTGTTCTTCTTAATTGTAATTTCATTATTTCCGTTAGCAATCGGGCCTGAGCCTGGTTTACTAGCGAGAATGGCACCGGGAATTATTTGGGTTGCCGCATTACTTTCTACCATGCTGGGCTTGGATAAACTGTTTAGAGATGATTTTAATGATGGCTCATTGGAGCAGTTAATTGCATCGTCTTACCCGTTATCGTTAACCGTACTTGCTAAAGTGGCTGCTCACTGGGTGGTAACAGGTTTACCGCTTGTATTAATGACGCCGCTATTTGCATTGTTGTTAAACCTAGAAAGTACGGCGTTAACAGCGACTGTTTTAACATTATTATTAGGCACTCCACTATTGAGCTTTATTGGCGCAATAGGCGCAGGGCTTACTGTGGGATTACAAAAAGGGGGTATTTTGATGAGTTTACTCGTACTGCCTTTGTATATTCCTGTTTTGATTTTTGCAACGTCGGCTATCGATACCAGCTCTATGTCGCTGGATTATAGCGGGCAGCTTGCCATCCTTGGTGCAATGTTACTTATTGCTATTATTAGCGCACCAATTGCCATATCGTCAGCTTTAAAAGTGAGTGTAAGTTAATGTGGAAGTGGTTACATCCCTATGCTAAAGCAGAGCGTGCATACCAGTTATGCAATACGTTACTGCCTTATTTTGCCGTAGTTACTGTAGTTAGTATGATTGTTGGATGGGTATGGGGGCTTGGTTTTGCACCTGCCGATTACCAACAAAAAGACAGCTACCGTATCATTTTTATTCATGTTCCTTCTGCCATTTTGTCTATGGGGGCTTACTCATCAATGGCTATTGCAGCTGTTGTTGCACTTGTATGGCAACTACGAAATGCCGAACTTGCCGTTATTGCTATAGCGCCTGTTGGTGCTTGTATTACAGCTATAGCGCTTATTACTGGCGCTGCATGGGGTAAACCTATGTGGGGTGCTTGGTGGGTATGGGATGCGCGTTTAACGTCTGAACTTATTTTATTATTTTTATATCTTGGCGTGCTTTCGCTTTACCATGCATTTGAAGATAAGAAGTCAGCAGGGCGTGCGGCTTCCATTTTAGCGATTGTGGGCGTAATCAATTTACCTATTATTCATTACTCAGTTGAGTGGTGGAATACGCTACACCAAGGCGCAAGCATTACAAAACTAGACACTAAAGCAATAGACCCAAGTATGTTTTGGCCACTTATGGTTAATATTTTAGCCTTTGCTGCTTTTGTAGGAACAGTGACTTTAATTCGTCTTAAAAATGAAATTTTACAACGCGAAAAGCACCGACCGTGGGTGCGTTTGTTGTTAAATAAGGGGTAATTATGCAGTTTGACTCTTTTTCTGATTTTATTGCAATGGGAGGCTATGGGTTTTATATCTGGCTTTCTTTTGGTACATGCGCTCTTATTTTACTCGGTATTTTAGTGAACTCTTTAAGAGATACCAAACGTATTATGGCTTCAGTTGAGCAACAAATAATACGTGAAGCGCGAATTAAAAAAGCTAAACAGGAACAAGCCTCATGAATCCAAGACGTAAAAAGCGCCTATTGGTAATTATTGCCGTACTGTTTGGTATTGGTGGATCAATTGGTTTAGTGCTTTATGCACTTCAAGAAAATATTAATCTTTTTTATACGCCAAGCGAACTTATTGATGGCAAAGGGCCTAATAAAGAAAAACCATTCATTGGCCAAAAGCTACGTATTGGTGGCATGGTTGTACCAGGCACGGTTGAGCGTAATGAACAGAGCTTACAAGTAAGCTTTAAGCTAATTGATACAGGTCCATTAGTGACCGTGCGTTATCAAGGCATATTGCCAGACTTGTTTCGTGAGGGGCAAGGCATTGTAGCGCAGGGCGTATTAATCGAACCTAATGTTATTGAAGCATTTGAAGTGCTTGCAAAGCATGACGAAGAATATATGCCAGCAGAAGTTGCAGAGGCAGTTAAAGGTATTAAGCACGAAAAACCAAAATACAACTTAGATAGTGGTAATTAGCTATGATCCCAGAAATTGGTTATTTTTCTTTAACGCTTGCCATGGTGCTAAGCGTTTTACTGTGTATTTTTCCTCTTTGGGGCGCGCATACCGGTAATCTTCGATTAATGCGTGCAGCTCCCTCTTTAGCAATTGGGCAATTCGCTTTTGTTTTAATCTCTTTTGCAGCACTTATTTACGCCAGTGTAACGGATGATTTTACCGTATCGTATGTGGCATATCATTCAAGTAGTACGCTACCTTGGTATTACAAAATCACCTCTACATGGGGCGGCCATGAAGGCGCTATTTTACTGTGGTTAGTAATGCAAGCTGGTTGGACTGCCGTTGTTGCTGCGCGTTCTAAATCACTCCCTTGGGTGCTACGTGCCCGAGTATTGGGCGTACTTGGTTTTTTAGGTGTAGGTTTTATGATGTACACCTTACTACTTTCAAGCCCGTTTGAGCGCCTACTTCCTTATTTCCCGGTAGAAGGGCGTGATTTAAATCCGTTGCTTCAAGATCCGGGCATGATTATTCACCCGCCATTACTCTACATGGGTTATGTAGGGCTATCAGTTGCTTTCTCTTTTGCTATTGCTGCGCTATTAACTGGCAAGCTTGATAACACGTGGGCTAAATGGTCACGTCCTTGGACAATGACTGCGTGGGGCTTTTTAACACTAGGTATTACAATTGGTAGCTGGTGGGCATACTCAGAACTTGGCTGGGGTGGCTGGTGGTTTTGGGATCCAGTAGAAAACGCATCATTAATGCCATGGCTTGTTGCGACCGCATTACTGCACTCGTTAAGCGTAACTGAAAAACGCGGTGTGTTTAAATCGTGGACCGTATTACTTGCTATAGCAGCATTTTCATTGAGCTTATTAGGCACATTTATTGTGCGCTCGGGTATTATTGTATCGGTACATGCTTTTGCAACAGACCCTGATAGAGGCTTATTTATACTCGCCTTTTTAGGCATAGTTGTAGGTGGTGGCTTAGCGTTATATGCACTGCGTGTATCGCAAGTACATAGTGAAGGTCGATACAAGTTTGTATCACGCGAAGTGGCGTTATGGCTCAATAATATATTTTTAGTAGTTGCTACATTAATCGTATTGCTGGGTACTTTATTACCTATGGTTCATAAAGAAATGGGCTTGGGCAGTATTTCTATTGGCGAACCGTTTTTTAATAAGATGTTTGCAATAATTTTAGTGCCGTTTGCTATTTTGATGGGGATAGGGCCATTTTTACGCTGGAAGCAAAATAAATGGGCTTTCTTACAAAACAAAATATTAATGGGCGTATTAGCCAGTGTAGTGATTACCTGTGCTTGGTTGTTTTCAAGTTACGATTTAGTAAAACCACTTACGCTACTAGCCACTACGCTTGCGGTTTGGATTGCAATATCAACTGGGATCGACATTTATACTAAATCTGCTGTACACGGCACCTTAAAAGAAGGTTTAAAACGATTAGGTGTAAGTTACTGGGCTATGGTGCTTGGGCATATTGGTATTTCGTTTGTTATTGCAGGTGTAACGCTTACATCAGCATATTCAGTTGAGCGTGACGTATCGATGAAACAAGGCGACACAGTTCAGCTTAACGAGTATGAATACCGCTTTGATGGTGTTAAAACTATTCGCGGGCCGAACTACAGTGGTCATGCTGGTGTTGTATCGGTGCTTAAAAACAATGAGCTAGTAACACGCTTACACGCCGAAAAACGTAAGTATGATATTGGTATGCAGTTTATGACCGAGGCGGCCATAGATGCAGGCTTTACACGTGATTTATACTTAGCGTTAGGTGAGCAGTTGAGCCAAGGTGCATGGTCACTTCGCATTTATCATAAACCGTTTGTTCGTTGGATGTGGATTGGTGGTGTGCTTATTTCCCTAGCTGGATTTATGATTTTATTTGATAAACGCTACCGTACATCAGCTAAAACAACGCGTAAGGCTGCATCGGAGAGTGTTTTATGAACCGTAAGATTTTAGCTATTGCGCCGCTTTTGGTGTTTGCTTTTGTGTGTGTATTTTTATACCAAGGTCTTTTTGCTAACCCTCGTGAAATTCAAACGGGGCGGTTAGGCCAAGAAATGCCAGCATTTAATTTACCTGATTTAATGCAAGACAATAAGCCGTGGACTAACGAGTCGTTAAAAGGTGAGGTTTACTTACTAAATGTGTGGGGGACTTGGTGCCCTACATGTTTAGTTGAGCTTGGCTATTTAACTAAGTTGCGTGAGCAAGGCGTTAAAATTATTGGGCTTTATTACGTACAAGGTTACGACGCCGACTTTGATGGCCCTTTTGATATGCAATCACTTCGCACCGAAGTGAGCGATATGCTACAACGTGCGGGTGACCCATATCAGTTTAATATATTAGATTTACATCGTACTTTGTCGTTAGATTTAGGTGTTTCGGGTGCGCCTGAAACATTTTTAGTCGATAAAAACGGCACTATTTTGTTGCATCACACGGGCGATATAAACCCGCGAGTATGGCGAGCTAAATTTGCGCCAATTATGCAGGAGCTTAAATAATGAAATGGTTACTACTTACGCTTAGCCTTTTTGTAAGCATGGGTGCGCTTGCAGAGCAAGATCGCTATCAATTTGATAACAACAAACAAGCGATATTGTTTGAAGAGCTAACTAAAGAGCTGCGCTGTCCTAAGTGTCAAAATCAAAACATTGCGGACTCTGACGCTGTTGTTGCTAAAGACTTGCGCGATAAAGTGCTTGTATTGGTTAAAGAAGGTAAGAGCAAAGACGAAGTGATTGATTACATGATTGACCGCTTTGGCTATTTTGTTCATTACGACCCACCAGTTACACCAGCGACTTTAGTACTTTGGGTATTACCTGTATTAATTGTCATAGTCGGCTTTGGTTTTATTGTTATTCGCCAGCGAAAAGCATCAGTAAAACAAACGTGGAGCAGTGACGACGAAATGCTGTTAGCTAAGCTAATTGAACAAAATAAACGTCAGGAGCAAAGTTAAATGATTTTAATGTGGGCGTGTTTTGCTTTACTCACACTGGTTGCTCTTGGGTTTGTGATGTTGCCTTTTTTAAAAAAAGAGCGCGTTCAAACAATTACTCATAACGCCAATGCTGAGCTAATTAGCATTTATGAGCAGCGTTTAGTTGATTTACAAACCGATTTAGATAATCAGCGTATTGATACCGTAAATCATGCAGAATCAATTATTGAATTAAAACGCCGTTTATTGAATGAGTTATCACCAGAAAAATCACTAAACAGCAAAGGTAATAATCGTATTTTTGCTTTAACTGGTGGCGCATTTGTTCTTGCTCTAACAGGTGTTTTTTATGGTTTAACGGGGAGTCAGCAGCAAATTTCGGCTTGGCATGATGCAATGGATAATTTAGCTGATTACGGCGAGCGTGCTGTAATGCAAAAAGGTGAGCCGCTTAGCCAAAATGAGCTGCAGGCTTTTGCATTGGCACTTCGTACAAAGCTTAGCCGCTCAGGTGATGACGAAGTCGCTTGGATGCTACTTGGACGAGTTGCTATGTCGCTTAATGAATTTGACATGGCGCAGCAGTCATTTGATAAAGCACTTCGTATGAATCCTGATAATATGCAGGTACTTATTAGTTATAGCCAAGTTTTATTACTAGAAGGCAGCGAAGCTAATATGACTCGTGCGGCAGGTATGCTCTCAAAAGTACTAAAAGTTGAGCCTACCAATTTAGATGCAATTTCCTTATTAGCACTCATTGCTTATGAGCGTAAAGATTGGCCTCAAGCCAAAGCTGCATTTGAAGTTTTACTTGCGAGTATGGAAAAAAATGATTCTCGTTATAGCATGATCTCTGAGCGTATCGCTGATATAGAGAAGCAAATGCAAACGGAAGGCTCTGTTATGCCAGTTACTACTACAACAGGTGCTATTGCAGTTACAGTCGACATTGCAAAAGAGCTTATAGATAAACAGCCAAAAGACGGTATCTTGTTTATATTTGCAAAAGCAGTAAGTGGTTCGCCAATGCCATTAGCTGCTGTTAAACTCGCTAATTATTCATTTCCAATTACAGTTGAGTTGAGTGATAGTAGTGCAATGGTTGCAGGGCTTAACTTATCTAGTGCAGAAAATATTATTATTTCGGCGCGTATTTCTATAGATGACTCGGTTATGCCAAGTTCTGGTGAGCTAGAAGGTCATTCAGAGTCGTTAAAGCGTGAAAGTGTAAGTGACTACCAACTTCAAATTGATACATTAATACCTTAAGGACGTTAGATGTTAAAACACAGTTTTACTTTTTTATGTTTATTGATACTAGCCGGGTGTGCTCAAGTACCACAAAGCAAAGTAGATGACAGAGATCCGCTGCAAAGTATTAATCGTCCGTTATACGACTTTAATATGGATGTACTGGATGCTTATTTATTGCGCCCAGTTGCTGTAGGTTATGTTGAAGTAACGCCTGTACCGGTAAGAAATGGTATTGTTAATTTCACAGGTAATATTACAGCACCTGTCGATATGATTAATGCGGGTTTGCAAGGTAAGCCGGGTAATGCAAGTGTGAGCTTAGCGCGTTTTTTAGTTAACTCTACGGTTGGTATTTTTGGTATTTTTGATGTTGCCAGTTCACTTGGTCTTGAAATTGTAGATGAAGACTTTGGACAAACGTTAGGTGTATGGGGCGTGGGTGATGGCGCTTATTTAATGCTACCTGGCATGGGTCCTACAACAGCACGTAACCTGACCGGTGATGTAGTCGACAACTTTGTATTACCCGAAGTTGCGCTAACGACTCCACAAACTATTCTAGTGTTTGTTTTAAAAGCAGTTGAGGCGCGTGCATCATTAATCCCACAAGAAGGGCTATTAAATGATTCACTTGATCCGTACTTATTTGTAAAAGATATCTACTTTCAGCGTCAAATTTATGAGCTGTACGATGGCAACCCACCTATAAAAGAAGAGCCAGCTGATTTTGATGAAGACTTTTTAGAAAGTTTATAATTGAAAAGCCACTCACAAAAACGCCAGCTAAATGCTGGCGTTTTTATTTGCTGTTTATATATTTATTTTTCGTTCACTACTAACTGCATTTGTTCATTAACCCAAGCTAGCGCTTCATGATAAGCATCGGGAACTTTTTCACCTAGATTTAGCTCTTTCGTTAGCTCGTTTGCAGCTGACCAGTTTGCTTGTTCGTAGTATTTAACTAAGTTTAAATATTTTGCTAGCAAGCCTTCATCGTTTAATAGCGCTGCTTTTATGTCATTAGAAAGTGGAAGCTTTTTCATGACGCTTTCCATACTCTCATCCAAAATAGCATCCATTAGTGACATCATACCGGTTAAAAATGCCATGCCAGTATCTTTAAACTGCCCATGGGATATAGCGAGTAATTCAGCAAATCGAGCGCGCGTAAGCGATAGCCTAATTAGCTCTACAGGTTTATCTGCTGATACTTGTGCTGCAAACAGTAGTGACAATAGCTTTTTAATTTCATTGGCGCCAAGCACTATAAGGGCTTGCTTAATGGTACTTATTTCTGCACGTCTTGCAAATGCGGCAGAATTTGAATACCTAAGTAATTTATAAGATAGGTTTACATCACGTTCAAACACATCAGTGATTTTCTTAAGATCCATATCAACACTTGATGTTTCGTAAAGTAATTCAGCTAATGCCATTTCTGATGGTGGTAGAGCCTTACTTTGTACCATTTCAGGTTTTGAGAAGAAAAATCCTTGGAAATAATCAAACCCAAGCTCTAAAGCTTGTTGGTAAATTTCATAGGTTTCTACTTTTTCGGCAAGTAACTTAATATGTGAGTGCGGTTTTAAATCGTTTAGAACCGTTTTTATTGTATCTATATCGGATGCTAAAAAGTCTATTTTAATAATATCAATAAATGGGTAAAAATGACGCCATACAGGTTGATGAATATAGTCATCAAGAGCAATAGTGTAACCTTTATCTTTTAAATCTTTAACAATAGCTAATAAACGCTTACCAGGCTGGATAGTTTCAAGTATTTCTACAACTATAGTGTCTTTACCTAGTAGAGTAGGGTAACCCTTTGATAGTGTTTCTAGGGTGAAGTTTATATAGGCAGGTTTATTGTCAGTTAAATCTTCTAAACCAAAATTAAACTGGCTACCCTCTATAAGTCGTGTTGTTGCTTCGTCACCATCTATATCGGGAAATACGTTATCAACGCCATCACGAAATAAAAGCTCATAACCGATAAGTTTTTTATCTCTATCTAAAATCGGTTGACGTGCAGCGTAAAAATACATAAACAGTTCCGTAAGAGTGATGTAATTGGGTATTGTAATAATATATGGCAAAAGATTCAAAATAGCATTACGTATATTTGCATGATTAATAAATTATCATTATAAATTAAGGTGTTTCTTCTATTTAATTTATTATATTTTACCAATTCGCTTTAAAATTATTCAACATGAGTATTTTTGTATCAGCTGGAAGCAACAAGTTGGAGATTTTATTGTTAGGCATGATATAGTCAGCGAGAATGGTTTTTATCCTAATAGTGTCTTTATTATAATATTTTAAGAGTCAATATTCGGATCAAGAGCCTGTTATTAATAATTATGCGGAGGCTAATTTGGAAACAGGAATGATTATTTCACTAGCATTATATTTTGTTGTAATGTTAGGTATCGGACTATATGCATATAAGCAATCTACTGGCGATGTATCAGGTTACATGTTAGGTGGACGAAATCTATCACCAAGTGTTGCTGCACTATCTGCAGGTGCATCTGACATGAGTGGCTGGATTTTAATGGGCCTACCTGGTGCGATGTTTGTTACTGGTTTTAGTAGTACATGGATAGCAATTGGTTTGGTGATTGGTGCTTGGTTAAATTACCTGTTAGTTGCACCTAGATTACGTGTGTACACTGAAAAAGCAAATGACTCTATAACAATCCCAGATTACTTCTCAAATCGCTTCAATGATAAGTCAAACTTATTACGTGTTGTATCTGCTGTTGTTATTATAGTCTTCTTTACTCTTTACACGTCATCTGGTGTTGTAGCCGGCGGAAAATTGTTTGAAAGCTCATTTGGTTTAAGTTATGAAGTGGGTTTATACATTACAACGGGTGTCGTTGTTTTATACACTTTGTTTGGTGGCTTTTTAGCGGTTAGCTTAACTGATTTCGTGCAAGGTTGTATTATGTTCATCGCGCTGATTCTAGTGCCTACCGTTGCATACTCTTTACTTGAACAACCTCTAGAATCTACTTTACATAGTGTAAATCCAGATATGCTTAACTGGATTGGAGCAGGCTCTGCATTAGGTATTATTTCTGCAATGGCATGGGGTTTAGGTTATTTTGGTCAACCACATATCATCGTTCGTTTTATGTCGGTACGTAGTGTTAAGGATATGCCTAAAGCTCGCCGTATTGGTATGACATGGATGATTGTTGCTGCCCTTGGTGCTGTTGGTACTGGTATATTTGGTGCTGCTTATACTTATGAAAATAATATTATAGTTGAAGATCCTGAAACGATTTTCCTAATTCTTTCTGAGTTATTGTTCCACCCACTTATTGCTGGCTTTTTACTAGCTGCAATTTTGGCTGCTATCATGAGTACTATCTCATCGCAATTGCTAGTAAGCTCAAGTTCATTGACTGAAGATTTATATAAAACATTTTTACGTAAAGATGCTAGCGACTTTGAACTAGTTACTGTTGGTCGAATTAGCGTTGCATTTGTTGCCCTGTTTGCAATTTATTTAGCGTACGATAGAGATAGCTCTATTTTAGACCTAGTAAGTAATGCATGGGCAGGCTTTGGTGCTGCTTTTGGACCACTTGTATTGTTTAGCCTTTATTGGAAACGTATGAATTTTGCTGGCGCCTTATCTGGTATGTTAGTAGGTGCGTTTACAGTGCTTGTTTGGATTTATGGTCCGTTTACTATTAATGGTGAAAGTTTAAGTAGCTTTATGTATGAAATAGTACCTGGCTTTATTTTAGCGAGTATCGCAATTGTTGTTGTTAGCTTAGTAACAAAAGAGCCAGAGCAAAACATCACTGCTTTATTTGATGAAGTAGAAAAAGAGCTTTAAATAGCAATTACTATTCATTTTAAAATGAGTAGTAAGTAATACCAATCCGCGATAATACTTAATCATTTTGCGGTGCTAAACGTGTTGCTACCGGCGTTAAAAAATTATCATTTAGAACAACTAAATATCAAATTTTTTGCCTAGCTATCAACACGTTTTTCCACCCTCAAAATAGATCACTTAATTAAGCGAATTGGTATAATAAAAAAGGGAGCAACTAAGTTGCTCCCTTTTTTATTTAGTTTGTCCCGTCCGAGGAGAGGACAATCTACGAGTTAACTTGCTTTTTTATCGTTGTTATCTTCAATTGATGCAACGTTATCTGACTTTTTACTTTTTGCTGGCGCTTTGGTAACAACTGGATCTTTGCCGCCCTTTAATATGGTCATAAAGTCATCTTTGCTTTTCGCTATTTCTAAAGCAAGTGATTCAATTTGTTGCTCACTAAGCGGTACGTCTACCTTTTCTAGCATTAGCTCAAGTGATTCTGCTATATCGAGCATCTTGTCATAAGCATCAGCTTCTTTTTTGGTAGTAAACGTCATACGCTCGACTCCGTTTCGTTCTACAACATATTTAACAACAACAGCCATGATTTCTCCTGCAAAATTGCTTGGCACCGTGGTTTCTAAAAACCATTAGATTACTGTTTTTATGTACAGTAATGGTTTGGGCGTAAATTTGCAAGCGCGAAGTATTAATTTTTAGGTGTCTTAAATTTGACAAAAAACGGTAACTTTACTTTAGTTAAGCAATCACTTGTTGTACCAGCTGCATTTTCAGGATTTCGGATCATAGTGATAATGCGTTTAGGTACACTTTAAATGATGAGCTTTTCAGTTCCTTACTTTTTGGTTTTCCTGAGCAACATTCAAAATTAAGAAAGAAGAATAGGGACAAGTTTGATGAAAACGTTAAAAAATTTATTCATAATAAGCTTATTATGCTTACTACCTGCAACTACCGTATATGCACAACTATCGGAAGTAACTAAGCAAATGCCTCAAGTTGAGACAATTAGTATAAATAATGCTGATGCAGAGATGCTTGCTAAGCTACCAGGTATAGGTAAGAAAAAAGCGCAGGCAATTGTGGATTATCGTGAAGAAAACGGCGAATTTAAAAGCGTCAGTGATTTATCGCAAGTTAAAGGAATTGGTAAAAAACTATTAGCTAAATTAGAGGGGAAAATTTCACTTTAATAGCAGTAGATAACAATCAGGGCGCTATGCGCCCTGATTAAATTGTTTTAATGCATCGCTTAAGTGTTTTTTAGCAAAGTTGATTTCAATAGGTGTTGTTAAAAGTGGGTAGCAAAGTCCGCCGAGTATCAAAAACGGGATTAATATCCAACCTTTAAATACCGTGAATATTAAAAATAGTGGACTTAGTAATATTAATTTAATAATACGTAGTAAGACTTTATCTGTCGGCGATAGCATACTTAAAGAAAGTGCTATTACGTCCTGACGCTTGCGTACCTTTAGGTGTTTAAGCTCATCTAATTGGCTTGAAAAAAATGTAAACATATCAAATCGACTTTTTAATTAATAAACGGCCAATAACTATAATAAATAGTGTTAGTGAGAAAATCCCAAATATAATTTCCATCCAAGCAGGCATGCTCAAACCAACAAATTGCCAATCTATATTTCCACAATCCCCGGTCGCCTGAAAAAAGCTAGGTATCCATTCATGTAACGGCATAAACGATGGGAAGTTTGGTTCAAACTCACAGCTAAATGCAAAAGGGTCTGTGGTGGTTTGCATATCAATATGCTCGCGAGCAATTAAATATCCCCAAACACTCGATACACCCCAAATTACATACGCTAATATACGAACTGCTTTGCTCTGTGGTTTAGTCGAACCTACAATTCCTGCGCCTAATAGACCCAGTACGGCTGTACGTTGATATATGCACATTATGCAAGGCGCCAATCCCATTTGGTATTGAAAGAAAAGGGCGCTCACTTCAAGTAAAAAAACGATAGCTGTAAATAAAAGCCACGGGGTACGTTGGGTGGGTAATTGCGCAAGCCAGTTCATAAAAATTCCGCGTTTAAATAAGACGTTAGATTATGACCTAGGATAATGTATGCGGCAACAAAAAGGAAAAAAAAGCTACCGAAGTCGCTTTTTATAAGATGAAATTATTGACCACTCAATGCAGCCTCAGCAGAGGCTAAATGATGTTCTATTAGTTCCCATCGATACATAAGCTTAGTTATATCGCTTACTTATACAACATTGGTGCATTGCCTAAAAAATTCTTTAAAGTTGCAGTTAGAGCGCTCTGTTGCATAGGTGTTCTTTTTTAATGTACTTATGTGTTTTAAGTTGATTCAGCTAGGTATGGTGTAAATAAAAAACACCAATAATTACAATGTACCTACAATGAATATTGCTCTGTATATTTATACATTGTAGCTATATTAGAAAAACCTAAATTTTATTATTTATTAATCTTTAATTTCTACTCATTTGCTTATTAATATACCTGACTTTACTTGTTAGTTATGCTTCGTCTGGTACAATCAGTCAGTTATTCGTGTAAAACGATGAGTGTTGATTAATTCGAGTGGGAACTGGATGAGAATTTTTAAAGCGAAAAGCCCAGCAGGATTTGCTGAAGAATATATAGTTGAATCTATTTGGAACGGCGATTTCCCTCCAGGTTCAATTCTACCTGCCGAGCGAGAACTTTCAGAGTTAATTGGTGTAACAAGAACGACCTTGAGAGAAGTATTGCAGCGTTTAGCACGTGATGGCTGGTTAACAATTCAGCATGGTAAACCAACAAAAGTAAATAACTTTTGGGAAACGTCTGGCTTAAATATTCTTGAAACACTAGCGCGCTTAGATGAAGACAAGATGCCAGAGCTGACAGATCAGCTTTTATCTGCACGTACTAATATTAGTGCTATTTATACACGTGCTGCAATTAAGTTAAATCCTGAACGTGTAATTGAAATTTTATCACAAAGTCATGAGCTAGAAGACACTGCGCAGGCATTTGCTGACTACGATTATAAAGTTCATCACGAATTAGCCGTTGCGGGTAATAACCGTATTTATGTATTAATACTCAACGGTTTTAGAGGCTTTTATTCAAAGATTGGTTGTCATTACTTCTCTGATGCCGGAACTCGTGAACTTGCACGTCAGTTTTATAAAGATTTAACAATCTTGGCAGAAAATAAAGAGCACGATGGTGCTATTTCGATGATGCGTAAATACGGTCATCAAACAGGTGAGATTTGGCAAAAAATCCGTGGCGATATGCCCTCAGATATAATGGATTAAATCTAAACGAGAAACCTGCATTTGCAGGTTTTTTTGTACCTGTAAAAATTAATACCACATTATATGAATTTTTAAACAATTTAATGTATTAACCCTTCTTCAGTAACGTCAAAAGCTCTACCTAATTACAACGTAATTTATACTTCAAAATAGACCTATTATTCAAGCAGATTAGTGCAAGTTGTAAGTGTTCGTTATTTTCGATTGCTCACATCGTTAAATGCGATTGTTCTTTTGTAGTGAATAACTTTAGAATGCCAATTAATTATATGTGTGCGCTATTGGTTTTTAATTTTTAGCGCCCATATAAGTACCAGCATTGCGAAAGCAATTGAAAACAAACTCAAAATATTTGGAGAATAAAATGGGTGTATTAGTAGGCCGCCAGGCACCAGACTTTACCGCTGCAGCTGTTCTTGGTAATGGTGAAATTGTAGATAGCTATAACCTTCATGAAACAATTAAAGGTAAAAAAGCAGTTATCTTCTTTTACCCACTAGATTTCACGTTTGTATGTCCTTCTGAACTTATTGCATTTGATAAGCGTTTTGAAGAGTTTCAAAAGCGTGGCGTAGAAGTAATTGGTGTTTCTATCGATTCACAATTCTCACATAACGCATGGCGTAACACTGCTGTTGCAGACGGCGGTATTGGTAAAGTTCAATACGCACTAGTTGCAGATGTTAAACACGAAATTTGTAAAGCGTATGACGTTGAGCATCCAGAAGCGGGTGTTGCATTTCGTGGTTCATTCTTAATCGACGAAGAAGGCAATGTACGTCACCAAGTAGTGAACGATTTGCCACTAGGTCGTAACATCGACGAAATGCTTCGCATGGTTGACGCGCTAGCGTTCCACACTGAGCACGGTGAAGTATGTCCTGCTGGTTGGACTGAAGGTAAAAAAGGTATGGACGCAAGCCCTGAAGGCGTTGCTAAGTTCTTATCTGAAAACGAAGGCGAGCTATAATTTAGCCCTTAGTTTTAAATAAAAAACCNGGTTTTTTTGTGTCTTTTATTTAGAAAGAAAAACTTACTTTAGTGTACAAGTAGCGGCCACGAGGGTTATGCACAGCTGATGCATAACCATATAAATCGCCATCGCCATCACCAATTGCAAATGGTGGCTCTTCATCAAATAAGTTATTAACACCTAAAGATATTTTAGCTGACTCAGTAATACGGTACGACGTTTGTAAATCAACAAGCGTTTGCGAGTCAATCATACGTGAAGTATTGCTATCAAAGTCTAAATTGCCATCAAAGTCGATATCAGGCGTATCTTCAAATTCGCCTACATAACTGATATTTACATTGGTGTTAAACTCACCAATTTCCCAGTTGGTTGAGAAAATAAAGCGATGCTCTGGGTAGCCATATTCACCCGTGTAATCACGACCATCTTTTTCAAACTTATCCTGATATGCCCACTCTAAATTAAATTTAAGTAAACCTAAGTCATCAAGAGAGTGGTTATAGTTTGCTGAAACATCAACACCAGATACTTCTTGCGATGATAAATTTTTAAATGTGCTGTGTATTTTTTGTATTGTGCCTAAGCTTGCACCGCCTGTAGGAGCTAAACGAACACATACGGTACTATTTTGGTTACCACATTCTGCAGCATAAATAGGACCAAATTCTTCTTCATCGATTTTATTATCTTGAGTAATGCTCCATACATCAACACTTAAACCAAACTCAGCTGTTGGTGCCCAGATAACGCCCACGTTCCATGATTCTGACTCTTCTGCTTGTAAATCAGGGTTACCAGAGAACTCAATGTTGTAATCAAGTGCTTGGCAATCTAATCCTGTTTGTTCACAGCGCTGTGTATCAACAAAAAATTGGCTTTTTTGTGATGGACCTAAGCCTATTTGCGCTAACGAAGGCGCTCTAAAGCCTTGCGCCCAAGAACCACGAACCGTTACTTCATCAGTCGGTGCCCAGCGCAGAGCTATTTTTGGATTTGTTGTTGTACCAAAGTCGCTATAATCATCGTAACGACCGGCTAATTGTAGTTCGAGGTTTTCAGCAAGTGGGATTGAGAACTCAACATATGCAGCGTATTGTTCACGATCAGCAGAAGCTGATACTGATTCAGTACCAAATATTAAGCCACGTTGAAATTGATCATCAGGGATATCATTTACATCTTCTTCACGGTACTCAATACCGGCGGCCATCATTACAGCTTCGCCACCAAAACTAAACGCTTCACCTGTAATGTTAGCGTCAAAAGAGGTCATATGAGACTCACCGCGACGCACTAAGCTAGTTGTGATTCTGTCAATTACAGCTGGGTCGTTATATGTGCCACCGAATGGATTATAGTTACCGGCATCAATTTCTTGTTGTAAGAAATCGGTGCGTACCCAGCCTTGTGTACGATCGCCTGTTTGTAGTGATTTACTGCGACCTTTTTGTACCGCTGTCTCCCAGCTCCAATCGTTTATTTCGCCTTTTAACCCTGCAACAAAGCGTAAGGTGTCTGACTCAATGTCCCATTGGCGAGCGCCTGCATCTACTGTACGGTAACGACCAATTTGAATGTCTTCACCAAATGGATTGTTTGGGTGATTAGCGGGTACCGTAAGGCCTGCATCTTCATCAAGTGGTGTTGGTGCACCTGCAGCGACAGAGCTGTTATGCTGAACAGCCATTTCTAAAAAGCCAGTAATGCCGTTATCAAAGCGGTATTCAAATTGTGAAATAGCGCCTACACGCTCAGATGCTGGGGCAACATATCCATATGGGCCGTAATCAAATAAACAGCTACCACTTGAAGTTGCATTTTCAGCAGGACAGGCAGGGTCGATTGTTTTAACGCCATCCACATAAAAGTAGCCTGGGAAACCACGAGATGAACGGAAATCTTCACCACCATAAGGTGCTTGGTTTGCAGTGCCAAGGCTGCCCATTTCATCAGAAGAAAGAGATGTGTTTTTAAAGTAATCGATAATAACAGATGCACTACTTTTTTCGCTTGTTGTACCCCAAACTAGGCTTGCTGTTGTTTCTTCATAATTTGGACCATCCGTACCGCCATAGCCTAGGTTAATCTCAACACCATCAATATCTTTCTTTAAGATAACGTTAACTACACCCGCTACTGCATCTGAGCCATAGATAGCTGAAGCGCCATCTTTTAGTATGTCGATACGCTCAATAGCAGAAACAGGAATACTGTTAATATCTACAAATGAGTTGGTGATACCTTCAGCAAAGGCACTAATTGATACACGGCGACCATTAATTAATACCAGTGTTGCATCGGCTCCTAAGCCACGTAAGCTTACTGCAGCTGAACCGTTAGCGGTTGAATCTTGGTTGTTACCACGAGTAGAGAAAGTACCGCTACCTGCTACAGGCATTCTTTCTAGAAGTTGCTGTAAATTATCGTAACCCATGTTTTCGATTTCAGCTCTACCGATTGACTGTACCGGAGAAGGCCCTTCAATATCAGTTCGCTTAATACGAGAACCAGTAACCTGAATTCGCTCTACTTTTTTAGCTTCTTCTGCTGCGTAGGCTGTTGTTGTAAAACCTGCTGATAATGCGAGTGTTGCGCCCACAATAATGCTTGGTGTAAATGCAGTTGATTGCTTCATCCTTAAGTCCTTGTTGATATATTATAAAATTATTTGCTTAACAAGCGCGGGTATTAATATCATGTAACTTAAGTGTTAGCAATTAGCTTAATTTGTGATTTAAGTATTAGTTTCAATGCTTTTTTGTGGGTTTTATGACCTTATTTATACTTTGTTTTCTAGGTGAAACTAAGCGTGAATAGGACATAGAGTTAATAATTGTTATATAGCTAGATGAAGCCATGTGTGGAATAGCTAGTGATAGAAATAATTTGTAATAATTTATTTCTATAAATTAAAACTTATGTTTGTTTTTCTGCTTTTAATTTATTCAATTATGTAATACCAATTCGCAGTAATACTTAATCAATTTGAGGGGTTAAAGTTGATGCTAAAGGCATTGAAATTTTCTGATTTACGACTGCTAGATACAGGAGGTGGGGTAATGCAGGAGCAATTGCTGATAATGGCTAAGTAATACCAACCTGCATAAATCTTTGATCAATTTAACGAATTAAATTGCACTATAACGTCGTTAAAAATTTTTTATTTAGAACAACTAGATATAAAAATTTTTGCCTAGTTCTAGCGTAATTTTCTTAACGTTAAATAGACCCCATATATAAGCAGATTGGTATAACAAGTTTTGTCTTGTTATCGACACGATTTTCTTATCTCAAAACAGATTACTTAATTAAGCGAGCTGGTATTATTTGAGTTTTTATATAGGTGAAATTAAAAACGCCTAATAAATTAGGCGTTTTTAATTATGCTTTATGCTTCATTAAGCGTTCTTTTTCACGCGACCAGTCTTTATCTTTACCGTCTTCGCGTTTGTCGTGTAGCTTTTTACCTTTTGCTAGATGAAACTCAAGTTTTACCCAGCAGTTTTTCCAGTACATCGCTGTAGCTATTAAAGAATAGCCATCGCGCTCTGTAGCACCGAATAAACGGTCAAGTTCGCGTCTGCTTAATAGCAATTTACGATAACGTAGCGGGTCGCAAATTACATGGGTCGAGGCACTAATAAGTGGCTGAATCTGACTGCCAAGTAGAAATGCTTCGCCATTTTTAAGATGAATATAAGTTTCTGTGATATTTACTTTACCAGCTCGGATACTTTTAACTTCCCAGCCTTGTAGTTCAATACCTGCTTCAAACTTATCGTGTAAAAAATACTCATGTCGCGCTTTTTTGTTTAGCGCGATGGTATTACTTGTCGATTTTGATGAATTTTTCTTAGCCATAGTGCCCTATAATATACGTAATGTGAGATGTTTTACATCGATTTTTTTAATAATGCTTTTAAAAATTTAGCTTTAATTTAAGCCGCATGAAAATTTGGGGAAACGCGCAAAGCTTGCTAAAATTCGCCCACACAGTTGGGAGTGAGTATGCCACAAATAGAAAAAAGTGCGCTGGTTATGTACAGCACTAAAGAGATGTTTGATCTAGTTAATGATGTAGAAGCTTATTCACAGTTTTTACCAAATTGCTCAGACTCAAAAATTGTTTCACAGCACGATAATAACATGACCGCGAGTTTAGAAATATCTAAGGCGGGTATAAAAAAGTGGTTTACCACCGAAAACACCTTTGTTGATGAACAAACCGTGTTACTGCGCCTTGTTGATGGTCCGTTTAAGACGTTAAAAGGGCGCTGGCATTTTCAAGAGCTTGACGCCAAAGCATGTAAGGTTCATTTGCACCTAGAGTTTGAATTTTCAAGTAAGTTAATAGAGCTTGCCTTTGGAAAGATTTTTAACGATGTAGCAAAAAATATGGTGAGTGCATTTACTCAACGTGCAAAACAGGTTTATGGAGCGCGAGTATGATTAATGTTGAAGTGGTCTTTGCATTACCGACCACGGCCACGTGTTTATCAATTGAAGTGCCACAAGGGACTACAGTCGAGCAAGCTGTTATTCAGTCAGGTATTATAGAAAAGTGCCCAGAAATAGATGCCACATCGCTAACGTTAGGTGTGTGGAATCGAACTGTAAAAGCTAACTATGAATTAAAAGACGGTGACCGTATAGAAATATACCGTCCATTAATTGCAGATCCTAAAGATGCCCGCAGAAAACGTGCAGAAAAAGCAAAAGAAGAGGGGCGTGCAAATAAAATAACGGGTGGTCGCCCACTCGAGAAGTAATACCAATCGGCATAAACTTCGAACAATTTAACAGATTAAATCACACGCTAACGTCGTTTAAAATGGTAAAAGCTTTTTAAGTAAACCAATAAAAAAGGTGAGCCATGCTCACCTTTTTTACTACCTGAGACGTTTATTGCTCTAGCGGTGTAGTAAAGTTTTCAGGTTGGTCATAATCACCTGAGATTGAAACTAACTTTTCATTTTCAAAGTTAATTACTAACTCTTTATTTTGTTCGTTTTTACGGCCTTTATTAAAGCTGTAAATATAGCGCCAAGTATTGTTATCAAAGGCGTCCTCGGCAATAGGTCTACCTAATACATAAACAACTTGCTCTCGGGTCATATTTACACGAAGTTTTTCAACATCCGATTGCTCTAAAAAGTTGCCTTGTGGAATGTTAATTCGGTATACCCAGCTAGAGCAACCTGCTGCTGAGCTAAGTGTTAAAGCGACGATAAGCCAAAGAGAAAAAGTTTTTAACGACTGCATTGTTAGTTGTGATCCTTATTTTTTATAATCTGCATGATACCGATTAGTCACTGAAGGTAAAACCCTTTTAAGCAATTGTTTTATGTTAAGGGCGTTAAGGTAATGTTTTGACCACTGATAATGAAAAAAGTTTACAGCATATTGAAACGAATATTTTAAAAACTGAGTCTACTTGGTTTTTATATATAGTTGAAACACGATTTGGTCATTGGTACACAGGGATCACGACTAATGTTGAAAAACGCTTTGCAACTCATCAAGCTGGTAAAGGGGCTAAAAACCTTAGAGGAAAAGGGCCTCTTTTACTTATCCATCAACAACAAGTAGGTAATAAAAGTGAAGCAAGTAAGCTTGAGTATCAATTAAAAAAGCTCCCTAGAGCTAAAAAGGAAGCGTATGTTTCAGCATTTAATACTGGCGATAGCAAAAGTACTTAGTTTGTGTAAATTAAGCATATTCGTTATGAGCAAAAACTATCTTCGAATATAGTTTTTGCTCATAGCTGGCGTGTAATATCAGAGCTGCTTAGCGATGCTTTTCAAAGGTAGCTACAAGCGCATCAAGTGTTTGTGCACTGTTGGCTAAGTCGCGAATCGCTTGCTCTGTATTGATTTGTTCGCTCATTGCTTTATCGCTAATTTCGCTAATTTGCTCAATATTGCGACTTACGTCGGCAACCACATTACTTTGCTGCTCAGTTGCAGTCGCTATAAGCGTAGCCATATCGTTTATTTGATTTGCTGTTTCGGTTATCGTATCAAGTAATTCAACAGAGCTTTGCATTGCACCAACGCTTTGCTGAGCTTTATCTTTCGATTGGCTAATATCATTAACTACATCATCAGATATTTTTGTAAGTTCTTCAATCATAGATTGAATTTCGGTGGTTGATTGCGATGTACGGTTTGCCAGTGCACGTACTTCATCAGCAACAACAGCAAAGCCGCGTCCGTGTTCACCTGCGCGAGCAGATTCAATTGCAGCATTTAAAGCAAGTAGATTAGTTTGATCCGATATGCCTCTAATTGAGTCAACAATACTTGCAATATCAACCGTTTTTTTAGAAAGCAAAGTAACTTGCTCTGTTATGCCATCAATATCGCTGGCAAGGGCTGATATAGTTGCTTGGCTTTGGAGTACTTGTTTGTGACTTTGAATGGTGTTTTCGCGGCTGTTATCGGTTAACTTAGCTGTATTTGCTGCGCTTTGCGCTATTTCTTGTACTGTAGCGCCCATTTCGTTGATTGCTGCTGCGACAGATATTGTTTGTTCTTTTTGGTTGTCTATTGCTTGGGAGTTCCGTTTTGCTTGTTCAAATACATGATCAGAGCTTTTTCTAATATCGTGACTTTCGCTGGCAACTTGAGTAATCGCTGTTTCTATTTTATTTATAAACTGGTTAAAGCCGTTACTTAGATTGTTAAGCTCTGGTTGGCTCGATTCTGGTAAGCGGTACGCTAAATTTGCATCGCCGGAGCCTAGGCGTGAAAATAACTCAGCCATTTTAGAAAGTGGAGATGAAAGTGAGCGAGCAAGCAAATAACTGATTAAACTCGCAACCAATGCTGTAATTACCGTAAAAGTAAATATTTGCCATTGCAGGGTGTTTACGCTTGCGAAAACTTCACTTTTTGGCACTTGGGCTACAACATATAAATCGGTGTTTTTAATAGGCATAGCAGCTACAAGTGTCGGTTCGCCATTTAAATTAATTTCTTCTAGTGCAAAGCCATTACTATTAAATAGTTGGCTGTGGATATTTGCAGTATATAAATCATCAATGTTTGCTTTAGCTACTTTACTTGCATCTTTATGAAGCTGAATCAATCCACTTTTATCTGCAATGAATACAAAGCCTGTTTGCTCAATTTTAAATTGCTGTAATAGCTTTTGCATATCAGTGATGCTTTTTGCAAGACCTGCTAAACCAGTCCCATTAGCCTGCTGATGATTTACAAACATTTTCACATCATTGGCTGACTCTTGATAAATACTGATAGAGTAAGGTTGTTTTGATTGCTTAAAAGCAAAGAACCAGCCATCGGCTGCATCGTTTTTTAACACACGCAAAAACCCATTCTGGTTCCAGTACTGTGCAGTGTCTCTATTTGCCCAAGATGCTGTGGCTAAATCGTATTGCTGGGCAACGCGATTTAATTCTTTTAATAGTAATGTATCGTCTTGGTTGTTTGATTGAGCCCATTGTAAAATAAATTCGTTTGATGATAGTTGCTGAGCAGCACCGAGTAACTCGTTGATTTCACCGCCTATGTGATTGCTGATTGTTTGCAGTTTACTAGGGAGCTCTGACTCAATCATACGTCGCTCAATAATATCCTCTGAGCTGTGTAGGGAAGTCAAACCAATCAGTGCGGCTACGCATATAGCAATAACACTGCCTAAAGCTGTGATTTTTTGAGTGATCGAAAGATTTTGTATCGTCATGATATTAATTAATTAATTTTACAACTAAATAGAAAAACATATTAGCACATTATTTATTTGGAACTAAATATTGGCTAAGCAGAATAGGCAAAGATATACCAGATTGGTTAAAGTTTTATTAACAGGCATAAAAAAGCCCACATGCAAAAAGCATACGGGCTTGGTTTCTAACAAGCGAAACATTTATTGTTTAGGGTTAAACAATCTTTTTCATTGCTGACATGTAGCCACGTAATTTAGCACCTACTTTCTCAACTGGGTGTTCGCGCAATGCAGCGTTAATTTGAATTAATGTTTGGTTATCAACTTGGTTACTGTGCTCGCCAAGACCTTTACCGATAATGTCTGTATCAACGTTTTTCATAAAATCAGCAAGTAATGGTAAACATGCATGGTTATATAAATAACAGCCGTATTCTGCAGTATCAGAGATAGTACGGTTCATTTCAAAAAGCTTTTTACGCGCAATAGTATTGGCGATTAATGGCGTTTCGTGTAATGACTCGTAGTAAGCTGACTCTTCGATAATGCCTGCTGCTGTCATGGTTTCAAATGCAAGTTCAACACCTGCTTTAACCATTGCTACCATTAAAATACCGTTATCAAAAAATTCTTGTTCAGAGATTTCTACATCGCCAGCAGGGGTCTTTTCAAAGTTAGTTTCTGCTGTTTCTGCGCGCCATTTAAATAAGTTTACGTCATCGTTATTCCAGTCTTCCATCATAGTGCGTGAGAAAGTGCCGTCGATGATGTCATCTTGATGCTTATTATAAAGCGGGCGCATAATTAGTTTTAGCTCTTCACTTAGTTCAAACGCTTTTACTTTTGCTGGGTTTGAAAGGCGGTCAAGCATGTTAGTAACGCCACCGTACTTAAGTGCTTCGGTAATTACTTCCCAGCCGTATTGAATTAGTTTTGATGCATAACCCGCATCAACGCCTTTTTCTACCATTTTATCAAAACATAAAATAGAGCCAGTTTGTAACATGCCACATAAAATGGTTTGCTCGCCCATTAGGTCAGACTTAACCTCAGCGATAAATGATGATTTAAGTACACCTGCGCGATGTCCGCCCGTACCCGCTGCATACGCTTTAGCTTGTGCTAAACCAAGACCTTGAGGGTCATTTTCTGGGTGAACTGCGATCAGAGTTGGTACACCAAAACCGCGTTTGTATTCTTCACGTACTTCAGAACCAGGACACTTAGGTGCAACCATGATTACAGTAATGTCTTCACGTACTTGCATGCCTTCTTCAACGATATTAAAACCATGAGAGTAAGCAAGTGTAGAGTCTTTTTTCATAAGTGGCATAATTGCACTTACTACAGCGGTATGTTGTTTATCTGGCGTTAAGTTAAGTACTACGTCAGCGGTAGGAATTAATTCTTCATAAGTACCAACAGTAAAGCCGTTTTCAGACGCATTTAAAAATGATTGGCGACGCTCAGAAATAGCTGAAGCACGTAATGTGTAAGAAACATCTAAACCAGAGTCACGTAAGTTTAAGCCTTGGTTTAAACCTTGTGCGCCACAGCCTACAATAACTAGTTTTTTACCTTTAAGTGCGTCAACGCCATCGGCAAATTCGCCTGCGTCCATAAATTCACATTGCGCTAATTGCGCTAATTGCTCGCGTAAAGGTAAGGTATTGAAATAATTCGCCATTGTTAGTGTCCTATAAAGTCATGTTTGTTAGATGCGCAAGATTTATTGCGCTTACAAACACCATATGTAAAATCGTTGCTTGCGTAAAATGATATATTTGAATTAAAGTGTTTCATAATATGAAATACTGGGTTTGGCATGGATCATAAACATTTAAACTACTTTTTAGCACTGGCTAAAACACTTCATTTTGGACGCGCAAGCGAGCTTTGTCATATAAGCGCACCCACTTTAAGCCGCAATATAAAACACTTGGAAGAAGAGGTAGGTGTTGCATTATTTGTACGCGATAACCGCAGTGTTAAATTAACGCGTGAGGGTGAGTCGTTTATTGATTACGCCACAGCAACGCTTGCTAATTGGCAGCGTTTTAAAACGAATGTAAAAGACCCACAACAACATATTTACGGCAAAGTAAGTATCTATTGCTCGGTTACTGCATCTTATAGTTTTTTACATCAAATATTAGAGCAGCTTCGTGCGCAGCATCAGTATATAGAAATAACATTAAATACAGGCGACCCTGCACTTGCTATAAACCGTGTGTTAGATGGGCATGAATTAATGGCTATTGCAGCTAAGCCAAATAAGTTACCGGCGCAAATTGCTTTTGTAGATATAGGGCATTCTCCACTTTTATTAATTGGACCAAAAATTCAATGCCCGATCACACAAAAACTAACGCAGAATGGTGATGACATTAATTGGTCTGATTTAGAATTTATTGTGCCAGAACAAGGTTTTTCTCGCCAAAGGTTAGAACACTGGTGGCGCAAAAATAATATTCACGGGAAAATTTACGCACAAGTTGCTGGGCACGAAGCAATGGTATCTATGGTGAGCTTAGGATTAGGTGTCGCAATGGTCCCTAAAATAGTGCTAGATAACAGCCCGCTGCAAGATAAAGTACAAATACTAACACCAAAAATGCAAGCGCCTGATGGGTTTGATATTGGTTTGGCAGTATTAAGGAAAGAGTTAAATGACCCTGCAATCAGTGCTTTGTGGAATATTGCGCAAACTTTAGATGCAAAAGCGATTTAATGCGCGCAGAGAATAAGCAAGTTGGTTAAATAGTATGAATATAGGTTGCGTATAAGTTTACTATTACTTAACATTGAGCGCTAATAATAAAAACAATGACGCTTGAGAGTTTATTTATGAACCACGCCGTATCACTTGCTCATTCTGCTCAATGCCTAAAAAAGGCGATTCCTTTGATGGTAAAATACCGAATGCCGGTTACACCCATCAACTATGCAATTTGGTACTGTTATATTCAAGGAAACAAACCTTCATTAAATGCTGAGTTAGACCATGTTATTGCTCTGCAACAAACATGTTCACAAGACAAAGCAAAAGAAATTTTTGATAAACATTTAACGCAAGACGATCTCGTTTTTTTTCAAGAAATGACTGAAAAATTTCATACAACTATGGAGCAAGTTCAGCAAGATATAAGCACAACGCTTGATCACTCTAAAAGCTTTACGACGAGTTTAGTCGACTCACAAAATGAATTAAATATGCTTGTTGATGTAAACTCTTACAATGAGATACTAGGTTGTGTTGAGCGTTTAACCGACGATTCTATTGCAATGCAAGATTATGCTCGGGAGTTTCAGACTAAATTAGCCGTTGCCTACAATGAAATAAAAGATTTAAAAGAAGCACTCAATATTTCAAAGGAAGCAGCNCAGCCGATACCGACACGCTTACGGGTTTTTATAATCGAGGTAAGTTTGATTCTGATATTGTAAACTTTTGCCTCGAATACTCAGAGCAAGCGCAAGAAGACTCTCTTGCCGTACTCATTATGTTTGATATTGATCATTTTAAGCGCTTTAACGATGATTTTGGCCATCAAAAGGGTGATGAAGTCCTTAGGCTAGTTGCTAAAAAAGTGAGAGAAAATACAACTGAAGCTGCAAATGTGTATAGATATGGTGGCGAGGAGTTTTGCATAACAGCCTACTTTGACACTATTAACGATATAATAGCATTTGCAGATTGTATTCGTTTAGCAATAGCAAAATTGGCGATTCGTAAAAAGCATGATGTAACTGCAAAACGTGCTATTTCAGCAAGTTTTGGCTTAGCAATTTTACGGCCATTTACAAATAGTTCTGTTTTAGTTGAGCGTGCAGATAGAGCCTTATACATTGCCAAAACACATGGACGAAATCGTATAGAAATAGCCCCTGATATTTAATAAGTGCCAGAGGTTTCTGATTTATTTGGGTTAAAGCCGCTCAATTTAGGGCGATTTAATCCAACTTCAGTTTTGGTAAACAAGCAGGTAAAACCCAATAGAGCTGTAGCGAGTTAGCTCTTAGTAATTTTTTATTTGAATAATTGCATTTGCTACGTAGTGCCTCATTTTCAAAGTATCTTAAAGTACTATTAGTCAAAAACTGCACAAGCAACTCAAAGTACAATCCTTAGACACAACTACCTTGAAAGATAAATAGTCCGAAAAGCATAAAGTTAACATTTTTGTATACAAATTGTGAATAATTGTAACCAGCTAGAGCTAGTTTAAAAAGACCTTGCTAGTATGGGGAACTCACTTATTTTGATACTTTGATTTACGCTGATGCGGTATGCCTTCTCATTATTAACAGCTCTATGTTTTAGCACTTTGTTTGTTTGCCTTTCGGTGCAAGCAACACAGGCAAGCAAGCATGCTGACGATTATACAGAGCAAGATATAACAACCGATCGTCTGCATTTGAGTTTAAGCGTGGGGGCTGGAGTTATAACCAACCCTTTGCATGGTGGAGATAATATTCCGCTCGTGCTTATTCCTCAAGTTGCGTTTTATGCAGAGCAATGGTTTTTTGATAATGGCCGTCTTGGTTATTCATTTTTGCAAACCCCTAAGCATCACTTTAATCTAGTTGGTGAACTCAACTCTGAGTCTCGCTTTTTTATAGACTGGCACCCTAAAAATGTATTTACACTACAAAGTAGTGCCCTCAACAATCAGTTCGTAATGCAAGATGAAGCCTCGTCCTCTCGCTATGTTGATATTGATAATTTACATAAACGGCAAATTGCACTGGATGCGGGTATTGCATATCACTATGTAAATGAAGACCATGTTTTTTCGGTTCAGGCTCTGCATGATATAACCGATGTTTATCGAGGTGTACGCGCAGCATTACAGTGGCAGTATCATACTGTGATAGGAAAACTCAAAATAAAGCCAACACTTGGAATAAACTATAAATCTGCGGAACTAAATAGCTATTTTTATGGACTTAATGAGGGTGAAACTCAATTTGGCAAAATAGACGTTGGTAGTAGTTGGCAACCTTATGCTAAAATCGACGCCCGTTGGCCACTGAGTAAGGCTGACTCTCTTCGTTTTCATGTAGCATATTACGACTATTCGGCTATGGATGGCAGTCCGCTCTTTGAACGTACTTATTCAATGACTGCATTTATAGGATTCGATCGTACTTTTTAATATGAAGTATTCAATATTAGTTGTCTTTATTACCACTTTTTTTAGTGGTTTTAGTGTGGCACAAACCCCTTTTTTTAGCGTTTCTCCAAAAGTCTGCGTTGTCTCTGAACAGCAGGGTTTTTGCGATCTTGATTTACAATTTAAATGGCAATTAAACACCTACAGTGATGTCTGTTTGTATCAGCAAGAGCAACGGCTTCAATGCTGGGAGCAACAACTTTCTGGGCAATTTAATTATAAAGCGCGTGTTCAGGTGGAGACCATATACTCCTTAATCAATCCTCATACGGGTGTGTTAATAGCAAAAACACAGGTTGAAGTACAAAGCGCCCATGCTAAAAAAAACAGGCGTAGGCTTCGCTCTCCGTGGAGCTTTTTTTAATTTAGGAGCAACTAATGCCAAAAATTTTACTTGTTGAAGATGATCTCGGTTTACAACAACTAACAAAAGATTACCTTGAACATAATGGCCTTGAAGTCGAAGTATTAGACCGTGGTGACGAAGTGTTTAATTACCTAGAAAACAATACACCCGATTTAATGATTTTAGACGTTATGCTGCCAGGTAAAGATGGCTTTAGCGTTTGCCGCCAAGTAAGAGATAAATTTACTCTACCAATTTTAATGTTGACTGCTAAAGGTGAAGACTTCGACCAAGTACTTGGCTTAGAGCTTGGCGCTGATGATTATGTAATAAAACCAGCAGAGCCACGTGTATTACTAGCGCGAATTAATGCATTACTGCGTCGTGGACAACCCATGGTAAAATCAAGCGAAGAGCTCCAGTTTGGTGATTTAGTCATTGATAAAACAAGTCGTATTGTAAAACTAAGTGATTCGGAGATTGTATTAACTTCGCACGAGTTTGAGTTATTATGGCTATTAGCGTCAAATGCGGGTGAAGTACTAAGTCGAGAACATGTGCACCAACATATGATTGGTCGCCAATACGATGGACTTGATAGAACGGTGGATGTACGCGTATCACGAATTCGTAAAAAATTAGGCGACAACAGCGATAAGCCATATCGTATAAAAACTGTATGGGGACAAGGCTACTTATTTGTTTCTGATGCATGGGATCTTTAGAACTATTTAAGGTTAGTCGGCTTTAATGGGAAAACTGTTTACCAGCTTATATTTATATATCATCGTTTCTTTGTTTGTAGTGAGCGGTGTTATAGAGCAATTGTGGCCTTACGAAGAGTCGCAACAGCAGGTCTTCTTAGATGATGAGTTTGGGCAATCACTCTGGTTGCTCTCACAAACTTCAAATGGTCTTAAAAAGTTAAAGCACAACTTTGAAAGTAAAGTGATTGAACGACGTGATTTAATACTCCCTCAAAAACAACAATCGCAGCTCAACCAAAACCACTACTTATACTTATACGATAAGCAACAACGCATTGTTTGGTATGTAGATCTCGGTAATGATTCATTACTTCAAGTAGGACCGGTAGGTGTATTAACGCAGGAATCATCTTCTGTTTGGCCGTATTTATTACTACTTATTATTGTAGGTATACCTGTTGGGCTGTGGAGCTTTTTACTATGGCGCGACTTTGCAAAGCTACGTAAAGCGTGTGAAGCGGTAGAGGGTTTGCAAGACTTTCAACTAAACGACTCTTCTAAGTCTTTCTTTTTACCTATTACTGATACATTAAAGGTAATGCAGCAACGTATTGAGTTTTTACTTAGTGCGCAGCAAGAACTTACCTCATCGGTGTCGCATGAGTTTAGAACACCACTAGCACGTTTAAAGTTTGCAATAGTAATGCTGCAAGAACAAATGCTTGACGAAAAAGGTGAGAAATACCTAACAAATATGCAAACAGACATTAGCGAGCTTGAGTCACTAGTTTCTGAAATGCTTGAATACGCGCGATTAGACTCTCAACAACCTAGTTTACAGCCAATAAACTGTGACTTAGCTGGGCTGGTAAAAACAACTGTTGAAAAGCTAAACTTTGAAGCCCGAACAACGCTCTCTGTAAACCTCCCTGAGCATTTAAATTATTACTGTGATAGTCACTTTATGGCGCGAGTATTTCAAAATTTAATTGGCAATGCGCTCAAATACACTCATAAACAAGTTAAAATTTCATTGCTACAAGAGACAAAACACATCGTATTGATTGTTGAAGATGATGGTGAGGGGATAGCTCCCGCTGAGCGAGAAAATGTATTTAAACCTTTTACTCGACTAGATAAAAGTAGAGGCAAGGATACCGGTGGTTTTGGTTTAGGACTCGCTATAGTTGCTAAAATTGTATCGTGGCACCAAGGAGAGTGTAAAGCAGAAAACTCAAGCTTAGGTGGTGCTAAATTTATTGTATATTTACCCCTCAAATTAAAGACATAAAAAAAGCGCCTAGAGGCGCTTTTTTTGCGGTTAAAAACCAAAATCAACAAGTAGCAATATAATAGACCGCAAGTACTTAAAAAAGTTCTCAACTATTTTTATTTTTTTCAAGTAATGGCATTAACATTTGCTCAAGGCCATTTAGTTTTACCTCATACATCATCGCAAGTTGACTCCCTAGTTTTGAGTCAGGAAACCCTTGCTGATTAAACCAGACTAAATAAGGCTCTGGCAGTAAAAGCAATGGCCGTCCTGCATATTTTCCAAACGGCATTATGGTATTAATAGCTATTTTTAGTTGTTTTGGATCCATAAAAACTACTTATGTATTTAAAGTATGCGTAAGTGTAAGGGATTTTAGAGATATAAAATAGGCTGTGACGGGCAAGAAACAGCCTATTTTGCGAGGGAGTAGGCCCTCTGATTTAATAATTTTATGTTGATATAAACCTAGTTGAACTTTAATTAGCTGGGATCTAATTAAGTTATTATTAGAACATGGGTTCTTATTTAACCAACACAGTTAGTCTACCTGTTTTTCATTGTTGTGGTGAATTGGCTTGTAAAGGAATGTAAATAGAATTGCTTTTTATTTAAAAACTAATAACAAAGCCTTAACTGATTAAGGCCTTGTTATATTATAGACGTCATAAAAAGTAATTATTCGTTAAATAGTTCTTGTTTAACGTGCTCTGCAAAACCACTACCGGCTTCTAGGTAAAAGTTATAAGTAGAATGAACACCCATTTCTTCTAGTTCTTTTTGTTGATCAGGGTAGTTTGCAATAGCTGTTACTTGACCTTTATAACCGGAGGCTTGTAGTTGCTCTAAGGCAAAAATATTTTGCATGTGTTTTGGCATCGCAAGCATAACCATTTCTACTTGCGAGTGATTTACTCGTTGCCAAAAGTCAGGGTCGGTTGCATCAGCAATTAAGACGTTGCGGCCTCTGTTAACGTGCTTATCTACCACCTCAGGTTTTATATCTATACCTGCAACAACATTTGGGTGAGTCGCGTTGATAGTCTCATAAGCACCAGTACCAATCCGTCCCATGCCAAAAATGACTATTCTAGTATCGTTAAGGTTAACAGGTAGCTCTTCAGCTAAACGAGTTTTGCTTTCGAACTTTAATAACCAGTGCTCTATTTTTACGTACAACTCGTTTGAACGCTTATTTAATGGGGAGGCAATTATAAAGGTAATAGAAACAGCAATTGCCATTACAGCTAGCCACTCAGAGGTGATCATGCCTGTAGTTGCAGCCACTGCACATACAATTAAACCAAACTCACTGTAGTTAGATAAGCTAAAAGCAGTAAGTAATGATGTACGCGCGCGTAGTTTAAATATATTAGTGAACACATAATAAAGCGCTATTTTAACGGGTAATACTAAAATAAGTATAATAGCAACAATCAAGGAGTTAGTGGTTAGCTCTGCGCTCAAACCAATACTTAAGAAGAAGCCAACTAGCAATATGTCCTTTAAATTAAGCAGGGATTTTGATAGCTCGCCTGCCTTTTTGTGAGGGGCAAACATCATTCCTATTATTAATGCACCTAAATCGCCTTTTAGGCCTGCAAATTCAAATGCATGATAACCAGCAACTAGAGCAAAGAAAAAACCAAACAATGGTAATAGTTCACCATGTTTAGATCGGTTCAATACGCCATACATTACAGGTCGTAATAAAGGCAAAGCAATTATTAGTGCAATTGCCCATAAATTTGGGACTTTACCGGTGCTAATAGCTAAAAAGATAACAGCAAAGATATCTTGCATTACCAATATACCAATGGCTATTTTACCGTGTAAGCTTGCCATTTCCCCGCGTTCTTCAAGCACTTTTACTGCAAATACAGTACTCGAAAAACTCAGTGCAAACCCAACTAATAAAGCACTTTGCCAACTTAAATCAACAAATAGTGGAATAGCGAATACGCCAAGTAACAGCATAAAACCACTAAATAACGCACTGCTAAAAATGATATGCAATGTTGCAGGTGCCCAAACTTGAGGTTTAATTAAACTGTTAACTTTAAGTTTCAAGCCAATACTAAAAAGAAGAAGGGTAACGCCAAGGGCTGCAATTGTATCGAGCAACTCTGTACTTTTATATCCTGATAAATTTAAAGCAAAGCCTGCTAATAAAAATCCAATAAGAGGAGGTAGTTTTAATTGATAAACGGCAAAACCACAAACAAACGCGGCAGCAAAATAGATTAGTTCCATAATTCTTAATATCACTTCATTTGGTGTTGCAGTGTAACGAAAAATTTATGCCATTGAAAATATAATAGACCTAAAAATGAACGCGTCTAATCAATTACTTGCCTTGCTGCGTATGAAAAATGCGCATTAAACACTTATTTAATCGTAAATAGTATGTAAATAACATTTTTTCACTGACATTAGCTTTTAAATATGGTTAAGATGCGATAACGAAGAAGTTTAAGCCAGAGCAAATAATAGAGCAGCTCAGCTTAAGGAGAGAGATATGTTTAAAAAGATTTTAGCGTCGGTAGGTATTGGTGCTGCAAAAGTAGACACTATTTTAGAAACTGAACACCTACAACCAGGTCAACTTTTTAACGCACAAATAGTTATCACAGCTGGGGATGTTAGCCAAGATATCGCAGGCTTAGATTTATTATTAATGACTCGTGTTAAAGTTGCGGGTGATGATGGCGATTATTTTACTAATCATGTAATTGAGCAATGGCGAATTACAGATATTGGTACAATTGAGCCAGGCGAAGTTAAAAACATCCCTTTTGAAGCACGTCTTCATTCTGAAACACCTATTACAGAAATTAATGCAGGTTATAATCAATCACATGTATGGCTAGAAACAGGCCTAGATATAGACTTAGCACTTGACCCAACAGATAAAGATCATTTACACATTTACCCTAATGAAGCGGTTAAAACGTGTATGCAAGCGATGGAAAAGTTAGGTTTTAGTTTAATGAAAGCTGACGTAGAAAAAGGCCACTTACGGGCTTCAACTTTTCAGTCATTATCTGGGTGTTACCAAGAACTTGAGTATAAACCTAATAGCCGCAGCTTATTTGGCATTCAGGAGATTGAATTATCGTTTGTACCAGAGGCACATAAAACACATGTGCTTATAGAGCTAGACAGAGCCTTTAAAGGCGATGGTTATGTAGATTTGACCATAGAGCACGATCATGTGAATCTATCGCAGTTGTGTGATCAGCTAGAGCGCTTATTTACTTAGTATAAGCTAACTAAGCTAACGAGTGATTTTAATAAACCCAGCCTAAGCTGGGTTTTTTGCTTATAGGATTTAATATGCAGTTTAAATGTGAGCAGTTTGACGCTTTTGATACACAGACTCTTTTTACTATTATGCGTGGGAGGGTTGATGTGTTTGTTGTAGAACAAAAATGTCCTTACCCTGAACTTGATGATGTAGATATTGCTTTAAATACACAGCATTTATATACATTGGATAATGGGCAACTACAAACTTATGCGCGTTGTTATGACAAAAGTGAGCAATACAGCGCAATAGGTCGCGTGCTAGTAAGTGAAAGAGCGCGTGGCAATGGGTATGCTACTTTACTTATTACTGAAGCTATAGACTGCTGCAAAGCACAATGGCCTGAGCGAGATATTTATATAGGTGCACAAACTTACTTGCTTGATTTTTACCGCTCTTTTGGCTTTGAGGATTATAAAAGTGAATATTTAGAAGACGGTATACCTCATCAAGATATGATTTTAAAACTCACCTAGATTCAAATTGTAAGTGCATAACTTGTTTTGGCTAGATTAAGTGGTCAGTTGCTCATAAGCTAACTGCTTTTTCTCCGGCAAGAGATTTTACAATGAGACATTACAAACAACTGACCTATGCGCAAAGATGCCAGATCGCCGTTCTAAAGAAAAGTGGTTTTACGCAACAAAGTATTGCTGAGCTAACT
>NZ_AUTP01000219.1:0-6640 GCF_000498075.1 Pseudoalteromonas sp. TAB23 | reverse complement strand
CAAGCTGCCGATGCACTTGCCTGTTTTTTAGGATTTGGTGTGATGATGAGCAACACGGTGTATCAGTTTAAAGGCGGTTGTGGCTCTTGTTATAATCCATACGCTAACCGTGAAGCTAAGTTAAGTGAAACACATACGGTATTTATGCATGCTCTGATTAGTTACTTTAAAAACGATAAAGTGTCTAAAAAACATTTAAAGCCGCATTTACGTGGTCAGTTTAAAAAAGCACAAAAAGAAATTAAAGCATTGGTAAATAACTCGGCTAACCCGCTGTTATTAGCTTATTCGCCAAACTAGCAAGGACCTGCGTGGAATACTTAGATGAATTTTTACTGATTGTTATTGCTCATTTTTTTGCAGTAGCAAGCCCCGGGCCTGACTTTGCCGTAGTACTTAAGCAAAGCGTGCAGCAAGGTAGGCGCAATGCATTGTGGACAAGCGCCGGTGTTGGCGCTGCTATTTTACTGCACGTTGCCTATTGCGTTTTAGGTGTTGCGCTTATTTTAACGCAATCGCCTAGTTTATTTATGGCGCTTAAGTATCTTGCCGGTGCATATTTAGCTTATTTAGGCGTACAAGCACTCAGAGCTGCAAAACCTCCAGCAAGTAATGAAGGCGAGGCTGCAAAAGATGTTGAAAACAAAACCGTCCAAGAAGAATCCGTTTGGCTTGCTTTTAGGCGTGGTTTTTTCACAAATGCATTAAACCCAAAAGCCACGTTATTTTTTATGTCGTTATTTACACTCGTGATTAGCCCAACAACACCGACTAGCGTACAGGTCGGTTACGGTGTGTACATGGCATTGGCTACTTGGGCGTGGTTTTCAATGCTTTCAATAATACTTTCTAGAAATAATGTAAGGGGTTTTTTCCAACAACGCGGTTATTGGTTTGACCGTGGAATTGGCGTTATTTTAATTGCCCTTGCAGTACGTGTTGTTATTTAACTTATTTAAAAAGTACAGGAGATAAAATGCCGTTATATAATTTTTCGTTTGGCTCTAATATGTCATCTAATCGTTTGTTAGCGCGCTTACCTAATGTAAAGCGTGTAGGAACAGCGGTACTTAAAGGTTACGAGCTAACTTTTGATATGCTATTTAAAGATGGCTCTGGCAAATGTAGTATTTGCCCAAGCGATAAAGAAGGCGCGCTGGTTTACGGCGTTATTTATGAGCTTAATGAAGATGAAAAAGTTATTTTAGATGGTATTGAGGGCGTAGGTTACGACTGCGTAGATATAGCCCCAACGCTTCTAACGGGTGAGACTGTAACTGCACATTGTTATATAGCTAATACCCATGACAGCGATGTACTCCCATACGATTGGTACATAAAACACGTTCATCGCGGATCACTTGAAGCGGGCGTACCAAAAGAATACAGTGATGCGATATTAAATCGCGCACAAAAAAGCGATACCAATCAAGAGCGCGCAGCAATTGAATTTGCAGTTCATCAAAAATAATAAAATAGGATTGATATGAAATTAACCAAACTTGCCGCAATTGCACTACTAGCAGGCACTACGTTTAGCAGCTGGGCACAAGTTGATACCAACAAAATTGACGACGTTATTAAAGCCTCAATGGCGCGTTTTGACGTACCCGGCATGGCAGTCGCCATTGTTGAAAACGATAAAGTGATATTTGCTAAAGGCTTTGGTGTAACTAATCTCGATACCAGCAAAAAAGTAAACAAAGACACCTTGTTTGGTATTGCTTCAAACACGAAAGCGTTTACAACAGCAGCGCTTGCCAAGTTGGTTGATGAGGGGAAGTTAAGCTGGGATGACCGCGTAATTGATCATTTACCAGAGTTTAGATTATACGACTCATACGTAACACGCGAAATGCGTATTCGTGATTTATTAAGTCACCGCAGTGGGCTAGGGCTTGGGCAAGGCGATTTAATGATTTGGCCAAGTACCGACAAGTCAGTTGATGAAATTTTAGCGGGATTACAGTATTTAAAACCAGCGAGCAGTTTTCGTAGTAAGTACGCTTATAACAACCTGATGTTTGTTACCGCTGGTGAAGTGGTTGCACGTGTGTCGGGGATGAGCTGGAACGATTACATCGAAAAAAATATATTACAACCGCTACACATGGACAACTCACGCGCAGGCTTTTCACGTATTCCAAAAAGTAATAAAAACTGGGCGACAGGTCATATTCCTATGGATGGCACGCTTCATCCATTTTTTGTGAATTACCTAGAAGATTTTAGAGGCGCAGGTGCCATTGCTTCAAGTGTAAACGACATGAGCCAATGGCTTCGTACGCAATTAGCAGGCGGTAAAATGCCAAGTGGCGAGCAGCTGTTTAGCGAAAAGCAACAAGCGCAAATGTGGCACCCACATATTACGTCTATGGCGTCTAAAAGTGCGTTTGAATCGTATCATCAGCAGTTTAGAGGTTATGGATTAGGTTGGAGCATTGAAGACTACCACGGCTTTAAAAAGCTAGGTCATGGCGGTGGTATTTTAGGAATGGTATCGCAAGTTACTTTATTGCCTGAGAAAAAACTTGGTATTGTTATTTTATCTAATCAACAAGCTTTCGGTGCACTTTCGGCAGTAACCCATGAAGTACTTGAAGATGCGCTTGAGCTTGAAGATAAAGACTGGGTAGAGGATTTAGCTAAAAGTCATTTTGAAGGTAAACAACAGGCGTACGCTAATGCAAAACCAGAAGCCCCCGCTGACTACCAACCACAATTACCAAACATTAATTACACCGGTACATTACACGATGATTGGTATGGCGATGTAATTATTGAACAACTTGATAGTAAATTGCATATTGATTTTACGCATACTAAGCGCTTAAAAGGCACACTTGAGCATTACACTGGTAATACATTTATAGTTAAGTGGGATGAAAAGCTGCTTGAAGCGGATGCGTTTATTCGTTTTGAAATGAGCTCACAAAATCGTGTAAACAGCGCTAAAATGCGTGCAGTATCAACACAAGTTACCGACTTTAGCTTTGATTTTAGAAACCTGCATTTAAAAGCAAAATAGCTAATAATATTGATATTCAAGGTATCGATATTTAAAGTATCAATATAAACCAAAGTCGCAAAGCCACCCGTCGGTGGCTTTGTTATATTAAGCATTCAATTTACTTTGGCTAGGAGCATTTTATGCGTACTGCAGTTATTTCACACCCTCATTGCCGTAAACATAAAATGATAGACGACCATCCTGAGTGCCCAGAGCGCTTAGATGCAATTACCGACAGATTATTAGCCAGCGGTGTAGATGTTGGCTTAACACACCTGCAAGCACCTAAGGCCGAGCGTGAGCATTATTTACTTGCTCACGATGAAGCTTTAGTTAAGCACGTAGAAACTACACTACCAACAGAAGGGCTCGCTAATTTAGATGGCGATACGTGGCTGTGCCCCGATTCGTTTAAAGCGATTGAGCGGGCAGTAGGTGCCGGATTGTTAGCTGTTGACGAAATACTTGCTGATAAACTCGATGCTGCTTTTTGTTCTGTGCGCCCGCCAGGGCATCATGCTAATAAAGATTCATCATCTGGGTTTTGTGTGTTTAATAACTTAGCTATTGCCGTTAAGTACGCACAAAGCAAAGGGATTAAGCGGATTGCGATTGCTGACTTTGATGTACACCATGGGAATGGCACACAAGACATTTTTATTGATGACGAAAACGTACTGCTTTGTTCGTTATTTCAGTATCCGTTTTATCCTAATACAGCGGTTAAAAATAATAGTCATATAGTTAATTCACCTCTGCCAATTGCTAGTAATGGCGACGACCTAAAAGAGGTGTTTACTGGGCAATGGTTACCAAAATTAAAAGCGTTTAAGCCTGAATTACTTTTTATAAGCGCAGGGTTTGATGCACACCTAGAAGATGATATGGCGAGCTTAAAGTTTGTAGAGGATGACTACATTTGGCTTACCGAGCAACTATGTGGTGTTGCTAAAGAGGGCGGCTGCAAAGGTGTTATTTCGTATTTAGAAGGTGGCTATGCGCTATCAGCTTTAGGTCGCAGTGCTGTAGCGCATATAAAAGTGCTTACTGAGGTTTAAATAAAGAGAGTGTTTATAGCCCTAATAAATTAAACGCCTGCGCTGTGCTTAGGGTTTTGATTTTACCAAGGCAGCATTGTCCTTCATTTAATAAGTAAGCTGTAACAAGCTGTGCTAGTTGCTCGCCATTCAATTCAGGGCAAGCAGTGCCTTGTAAATTAAGGTAGTCACCTTGCTTATTAAGTACTCGCACATCGCTTAGTTCACTTTGCATAACGCTGTGTAAGCACTCTTGTTGCTCTTGTTGGTTATGGGCTATCTCAAGCTCATTATAAATAACCAATAACTGTGGGTAGCTGTTTAACATAGCCCGTTAGCCTACGGTTACTTCATAAGACGTAAATTTACGAATATTAATAACGCCTTTTTCAAAAATTAAGTACTGGCCTTTAATACCTTGTAAAACACCACTTACAACAGGGTCTTTATCAAAGTTAAATGAGCTGATTTTTGTTGGGTATTCGGTTACTGGAAAGTTTAAATCAACCACATCTTCATCAAGTTGTTCTATTGCTGTTGCGCCAAATAATTCACTGAGCTCGTTTAGCTTTTCACTAATTTGTGGGATCAGCTCGGCTGCAGCTGCTTTTAAGTCAATTGCTTCGTTTTGACCTTTTAGCATATTGCGCCAATTCGTTTTATCGGCAATAAATTCAGCCAATGCAACTTCCACTAAACCTGATTGCAGGCGGGTTTGCACTTTAAAAATAGGTAATGCCTGAGTAGCGCCTTGATCAACCCAACGAGTCGGTATTTGTGTGTGGCGGGTAATACCTACTTTTAAGCCAGAGGTGTTAGCGAGATATACATAGTGCGGAATCATGCAGTTTTCTTCGCCCCACTGTGGCTCTCGGCAAGTACCTTGATCGTAGTGGCAGGTTTCTGGTTTCATAATACACATATCGCAACTAGCGAGCTTGCGCATGCATACAAAACAGTGACCTTGAGAATAGCTTTTTTTGGTTTTTTTACCGCAGTTAGAACATAAAATAGTGCCACTAAAGGTAAGCGTAAGCTCCTTACCTATAAATGCATTTAAGTCTACTAGGTGTTCACCTACAGGTAAGTGATATTGTACTGGTTCGGTTAAGCTCGATTTTAATTTACGCAGTGTGCCTTGCATCTTTACTTGGCCCCTAAAGATGTTAAAAAGAGGAGTCTAACATTTTTAAGCTATATTGGCTTTTTAAGAAGTGTAAATAGTCGGTGTAAGGCAGTGCTTTTGCGTATAAATAACCTTGGGCGCAATCACCATTCATATCTTTGAGCAAGTGATGGATTTCTTGGGTTTCTACCCCCTCAATTGTTATTGATAAATTGAGGTTATGCGCCATATCAATGGCTGTTTGTACAATAACCTGGTGAGTAGGGTTATTAGGTAAATCAAAAACAAATGACTTATCTATTTTAAGTTCACTAAAGTGATAATTGACTAAGTAGCTAAGTGACGCATAGCCTGTCCCAAAGTCATCCAGTACTACTTTAATACCTAATGCGGTTAGCTCATCAACTAACTTTATAAGTGCATCCTGGCTATCTACGAAGGCCGATTCGGTTAGTTCAAATTTAAGTAACTGTGCCGGCACTTGGTATTTAATTAAAATATTTTCTACTTTTTCGGCTAAGTTATTTATAGTTAAGTTTTTAGCGCTTAAATTTACGCTAATTGTGTGCTCGTTATAGCCATTTTTTGTAAGCTTGACTATGTCTTTACAGGCTTGCTCTATTACCCACAGTGTTAGCTCGTTAATAATGCCTGTGTGCTCAGCAAGTATTATTAGTTCTTCAATTGATAAGTTGCTGTAAGCTGGGTCGGGCCAACGTAATAAAGCTTCAGCACCACTTACGTGGTTACTTAATAAGTTTATTTGAGGTTGGTAATAAAGTGCCAGTTGATTTGTTTTGATGGCTTGTTGCAGCTTAGCGGCTAGAGCAACGTCCATCATTAGATTATTACCGTTTGACGATGACCCAACTTGATTAACGCTACCTTTTGCTTTTTTAAGCGCTAAATAACCACGCTTTAACCAATATTCAAAGTCGTTACTCTTACCTGCACTACTAATACCTATACTGTAACTAAGCTGCAGGTTTAGCCCTTTAATTTCATATTGTTTTGGTAGGCTGCTAATTATTTTAGTCAGTAGTGCTTCTAGCATTTCTTGGTTTTGTGTTTTAGTAGAAATACAGGCAAATACGCCACTGCTTAAATCGGCTAAGCGTGGGCTGGTGTTTAAATCTGTTTCGAGGTTTGTAAATTCGCGTTCATGGCTGAGTTCTAATTCAAGCTCTTTGGCTACATGCTTTATAAGTGTGTAGCCCTGAGAAGAGGTAATAATAGTATTGAGCGAATTAAAGTGACGTATTTTTATTAAACATAAAGTTGTTGAGCGGTTTTGGCTTTGTAGCGCCATAAATGCTTGTTTTAGCTTGGAGCTATTAAGTAACTTTGTTTGTTGTGTGTGCGTGGCATGGTAAAGCGCACGTTCGCGCTGATACCTTACTCGGTCAGCTAACGCCATTGCCATTAAAATAACTTCGCACAAAATAGCCATTAAAAAGGCATGGCGGG
>NZ_AUTP01000218.1:10183-13756 GCF_000498075.1 Pseudoalteromonas sp. TAB23 | reverse complement strand
GGGAGGTAAAGCTATAAGCCAAAAAGCCAGTGAGCTCCATAGGCTGTATTACCGCACCAAATATCAGCGGTATCCACGAAAGTACATAAAACTTAGCCCACCTAAAGCCGCTACGTAGCTTGTTATAAATTAAAATAATACAAACAACGTATAAAAGTGCCATTACACAAAAAAACAACGGGGCTGCAATGTACTCAGGAATAAATAGACTAGCTATAGCCATTACTGACATAAACAAAAGCAGTTTTACGCTCATTTTGTATCGCCAGCAATTGTCCTTGTGATAGCGTAAAAACATAGTACAAAAGGCGAGAGTGAAAAATGATATTGCGTAGTTAAAAAATATGACTTTTTCGTGAATATATAACTGCCATTGCACTGGCCATAAATAAAATCCAAAACCAAGCACTGCACCCAATAAGGTTAACGCACTAATGATATAGCCAATATAAATTAAATAAACACGGTCTTTTATGCCAAAATAAAGCACCAAGTTATAAAGCGCAGCCATCAATAGCACGCCTACAAAAATACCCCAGATCCCAGTTTGAGAGCGCACTAAGTCAATAAACTCTTTATCACGATATAAGTTTACAGGTGTTTTACTTATGCCGACTGTGTCTATTTTCATTACTAGGCGTTGTGATGATTTTCTTTCTACTAAAAAACGAATATGCGGTACGCTGTATTCAAACAAAGAGAGGGCTTCTTCTTTATCGCCGAGTTTGTATGTTTCAATTAGTTTGTTGTTTTTATCGAGGCGATAAATCGTAAGGTGATCGACCATAGGGTTGTCAAAATGTGCCACAACATTTTGCTTGTTAAGGCTTTTATTTTCTAAATCAAGAAACAACCAATAGTTTTGCTGGCTAAAACTCCATGGAACATCTGAAAATGGTTGATGAGTAAGTAACTCAGGTTGGTTAATAATGGTATCGAATGTTTTAGTTTTGGTTTCGTCAATATAGTAGGCGTAATCGAGGTACATTGGAGCCGTTTTATCAATTGTATATCGTGTAGGCACGACAAGGTTTGATGCCAATGTACTGATTATAAAAAATATAAATATCAGTATGGCAACAGCAATTGCATGGTAACGTAAAGTTCTTAGTTCCAACGTTAATTTACTTTTAAAAAACCTTTTAATTAGTGTAGCACTAAAAAAGCGCAGATAAACTGCGCTTTTGTAGTTAAATTAACTGGTTATACCAATGAATAGGTATTACAGGCTATTGCTCGCGTGCAATAGCACGGTAAGCTATATCAGTACGATATTCCATACCATCCCAGCTAATTTGTTTAACAAGCTCATAGGCGCGTTGCTGCGCTTCAGTAACTGTATTACCGAGTGCTGTTGCGCATAATACGCGACCGCCTGCGGTTACAACGTCACTGCCATTTTGTTTAGTACCGGCATGAAATACTTTTTCGCCTGCGGGGTAATCAACTTGCAGCCCCGAAATAACATCACCTTTTGGGTAATCACTAGGATAACCTTTAGCAGCAAGTACGACACCAACGGCTGCGCGTGAGTCAAACTCAATCGTTGTTTTATCAAGTTCTACACGGTTAGCTGCTTCAATCAATTCAACAAGATCTGACTGCAAACGTAGCATCATTGGTTGAGTTTCAGGGTCGCCGAAGCGACAATTGTACTCAATTACTTTAGGAGTGCCTGTTTCGTCAATCATCAAACCTGCGTATAAAAAACCTGTGTACGGATGGCCTTCGCTTGCCATGCCTTCTACTGTAGGTGTGATCACTTCGTTCATAATACGCTGGTGGATTTCATCAGTAACAACAGGCGCAGGTGAGTATGCACCCATGCCACCCGTATTAGGACCCGCATCGCCATTGTAAGCGCGTTTATGGTCCTGACTGGTAGCAAAGGGTAATACGTTTTTGCCGTCAACCATAACTATGAAAGAGGCTTCTTCACCGTCCAAAAATTCTTCAATAACAACACGGCTTCCCGCATCACCAAACGCATTACCCGCAAGCATATCGCGAATAGCGTCTTCAGCTTCACGCTCGTCCATGGCTACAATTACGCCTTTACCCGCAGCCAAACCATCTGCTTTTACAACTATTGGCGCGCCTTTTTCTTTTAAATAAGCAAGGGCAGGGTCAACTTGTTCAAACGTTTGATAGTCGCCTGTCGGGATTTTATGACGTGCTAAAAAGTCTTTAGTAAACGATTTAGAGCCTTCAAGCTGAGCTGCGCCCGCCGTAGGGCCAAAAATAGCCATGTTATGTTCACGAAACTTATCAACAACACCCAGTACTAACGGTATTTCTGGACCTACAATTGTAAGCTCTACTTTATTTTGCTGTGCAAAACTAAGTAAACCCTCTAAGTCGTCAACGTTGATTGCTACGTTTTCAAGTTTAGGTTCAAGTGCGGTGCCTGCATTACCAGGGGCTACAAATACAGTGTTTACTTTGGTGTTTTGAGCGGCTTTGAACGCAAGCGCGTGTTCGCGGCCGCCGCTGCCAATGACTAAAACATTCATGGCGAAAATTCCTATTTAAAGCGGTTTCTTAAATTTCAGCGTCATGCGGTCGCTTTCACCAATGGCTTTATATTTATCAGCATCTTGTTCGCCGAGTCTTAAGCTTGGTGGTAGCGTCCATACCCCTTTAGGGTGATCGGCTGTATCTTTTGGATTTGCATTTATTTCACTGCTTGCTACTAATTCAAACCCTGCTTGTTTTGCAAGCTCTACTACGTAGCTCTGCTTCATATAACCTGACGTTTTTTGATCTTCGTCAGCGCGCTCTTCAGCTAAACGGTGCTCAACTAAACCTAATGTGCCACCTGGTTTAAGGGCTTTATAAAAAGCTTGGAATGCACTTAATGCACCGCTTTTATCTTTGCCCATGTACCAGTTATGAACATTACGGAAAGTTAAAACCATATCGGCACTGCCAGCTGGCGCAATATCTAAATGTGTTACAGGTGCAAACTCAGTAATTTTAACGTTACTAAAGCGCTCATCGTCAGCTACTTTTTGTTTAAAGCCTGCAAGAGAACGTTGGTAGTAGCCAACTGATGAATCAGCAGGAAAATGCGCAGCATAATAAGTGCCTTGCTCTTTTAGTGCTGGCGCTAAAATTTCACTATACCAACCACCGCCAGGTGCAATTTCAACAACGGTCATGGTTGGTTTAAAACCAAAAAATGCCAGTGTTTGAGCTGGGTGGCGATATTCGTCACGAGCACTGTTTTTAGCACTGCGCTCACTTGATTTTAGTGAGTGCTCAAGGCTCGATTCGTGGTTATGGCTAAGTGCCATAGTCGATGTCATAGTTAGTGTGGCTACAAGTAGCGATTTTAGCGCAAATTTCATCATCTGTTCCTTCACATTATAATTTTAAATAGGTTATTGAATAGTCAGAATACGTGAATTTATAGCAAACAAAAAGGGCTAAACCAACGTTTAACCCTTTGTGTGATTAGTGGCGGAAATGGCGCATACCAGTAAGTACCATTGCCATACCAGCTTCATCAGCAGCTGCAATTACTTCTTCATCGCGCATTGAGCCACCAGGCTGAATTACCGCAGTAATACC
>NZ_AUTP01000218.1:0-10177 GCF_000498075.1 Pseudoalteromonas sp. TAB23 | reverse complement strand
GGCTGCTGCTGCGTCAATGCCATCACGGAATGGGAAGAACGCGTCAGACGCCATAACTGAACCTTTAACTTCAAGGTTTTCATCAGCGGCTTTAATGCCTGCAATTTTAGCTGAGTATACGCGGCTCATTTGGCCTGCACCTACACCAATGGTCATGCCGTCACGGGCATAAACAATCGCGTTTGATTTAACAAACTTAGCTACTTTCCAGCAAAATAGTAAATCTTTAAGTTCTTGCTCTGTAGGTTGACGTTTAGAAACAACTTTTAAGTCGCTTTGCGTTACCATGCCTAAATCGCGGTCTTGAACTAAAATACCGCCGTTAACGCGTTTAATATCTTGGCCAGCTGCTTTACCTGTCCACTGTCCACATTCTAATAAGCGAACGTTCTTTTTAGCTTCAACAATTTTTGCAGCGTCGCTTGAAATACTAGGTGCAATAATTACTTCAACAAACTGACGGTCAACAATTGCTTGTGCAGTTGCTGCATCTAGCTCTCGGTTAAAGGCAATAATGCCACCAAATGCTGATGTAGGGTCTGTTTTAAAGGCGCGCTCGTATGCTTGTAGAATATTGTCCCCAATTGAAACACCACACGGGTTAGCATGTTTTACAATTACGCACGCAGGTACGTCAAATTCTTTAACACATTCAAGTGCTGCATCGGTATCTGCAATGTTGTTAAACGAAAGGGCCTTACCTTGCAATTGAGTTGCTGTTGCAACTGATGCTTCAGCAATGTCACTTTCAACGTAAAAAGCAGCATCTTGATGTGAGTTTTCACCGTAACGCATATCTTGCTTTTTAGTGAACTGCATATTGATAGTACGTGGGAATTTAGTCTCTACAGCAGCTTCCTCGGTGTAATCAGGAACCATTTTACCAAAGTAGTTAGCAATCATGCCATCGTATTGAGCAGTATGCTCGTAAGCGGCAATCGCTAAATCAAAACGTGTTTTGTACGTTGTTGAACCATTGTTGTTTTGCATTTCACTAATAACACGGTCGTAGTCGCTCGCGTTTACCACGATTGTTACGTCTTTGTGGTTTTTAGCGGCTGCACNGGGCCGCCAATATCAATATTTTCAATGGCATCTTCAAGGCTGCAGTTTTCTTGAGCGACAGTATTCGCAAAGGGGTATAAGTTAACTACAACTATGTCGATAGCAGAAATGTTGTTATCTGCCATTACGCTTTCATCTTGTCCGCGACGAGCTAATATGCCGCCGTGAATTTTAGGATGAAGTGTTTTTACGCGACCATCCATGATTTCTGGGTGGCCTGTGTGATCTGACACTTCAGTCACTTTTATGCCGTTATCTGCAAGTAGTTTACATGTGCCGCCAGTTGATAAAATATCAACGCCTTGTGCTTCTAGTGCGCGGGCAAATTCAACAATACCGGTTTTATCAGACACACTTAATAGTGCGCGACGAATAGGACGATGAGTATCCATTGTAGTTTGATTTCCTCAGTTAATGAGCTAGCTTAGAAGCGGGCATTTTAACTGATTACAACTCAAAAAACGACTTATAAAGCGCCGATGAGGGTGAGCATTTTGCAACTCGGCTATTAAACTACGGGCATAAAAAAAGCACCCTAGGGTGCTTTTTTAATAATTAGCTGTGATAAATCACAGCCAGCATATTAGTTCATGCCGTATTTTTTAAGCTTTTTACGTAAAGTACCACGGTTGATACCTAGTAAAATTGCTGCACGAGTTTGGTTACCACGTGTATATGTCATCACTTCTTCAAGTAATGGCGCTTCTAGCTCTGAAAGAACAAGGTCGTAAACGTCTTGCACATCTTGACCGTTAAGCTGCTTTAAATAGTGGTGAACAGCTTTTTTTACTGCATCACGCAATGGCTGCGGTTTCTCGTGTGACTGAACATGAGGGTTAGTGATAAATGGAGAAGTCACGTTTTGTTCGAACATTATTAAGTCTCTTTCTTTCTTAGTTAGCTGCTAGTGTTTTAAAGTATTGCTCTAATGCGACGACCTGTGCTTGTGGGTTGTCGAGCGCATTAAATACTCGCCTAAACTGACCATCACTGTCATGGGTTTGCAAATACCAAGATACATGTTTGCGAGCAATTCGCGCTCCCATTGGCTCACCGTAAAACAGATGGAGGTTTGTTAAATGCTCCATTAAAATACTGCGCACCTCTGCAATAGCAGGCGGCTGTAAGTGTTCCCCAGTTCGCAAATAGTGGTCTATCTCCCTAAATATCCAAGGGCGACCTTGGGCGGCTCGGCCAATCATAATGGCATCTGCACCCGTATAGTCTAAAACCTGTTTTGCTTTTTCTGGTGATGTAATATCACCATTGGCAACAACAGGAATCGACACTGAACGTTTTATATCCCTAATCGTGGCGTACTCAGCATCACCTTTGTACATACATGCGCGCGTACGCCCATGTACAGCAAGTGATGCAATGCCATAACGTTCAGCTATTCTCGCAATCTCTACACCATTACGGTTATCCGGATCCCATCCAGTACGGATTTTAAGTGTCACAGGTATATCAACAGCATTAACGACTGCATCAATAATCTCTTCCACAAGTTCAGGAAACTGTAATAAGGCAGAGCCTGCGAGTTTCTTGTTCACTTTTTTTGCTGGGCACCCCATATTGATATCTATGATCTGTGCACCGTTAGCAACATTGAATTGTGCGGCCTGCGCCATAAGCTCAGGATCTGCTCCTGCAATTTGCACCGCGCGTATACCCGACTCACCGCTGTGATCCATACGGTTCATCGACTTTTCCGTTTTCCAAACCTTAGGATTAGACGATAGCATTTCAGAAACAGCTAGCCCTGCGCCTAAACGACGGCAAAGTTGTCTAAATGGTCTGTCTGTAATGCCAGCCATTGGCGCGACAATTACATTATTCTCAAGTTGGTATTTACCGATACGCACTATATTCAATAGGCCTCTTTTCAAGGGGCGCTAAGTTTACGGTTTTTTTCACAAAAATCAAAGGCTATAAATTGAACAAAAGTAACTTTTTTTTGCCCTTTTCGTATTGACATTTGATAACCACATGACAAGTAGGTTGATTTGTTTGAAATTTATACAAGTTTTATTTTTTACACAATAATCAGAAAACTTTTAATATGTAAAAAAATAGTAAAGCCTGTTAAATACAGGCTTTATATGCAGGTTTTGAGTTAATGCTCTAAATTTGGTTATGCAGTTTATTACGCTTTTTTAGTGCCGCTTACTCGAGTCCAATCACCTTCAACGGCGATGTCATCTAGTTCAATAAACGGTGCATAAATATCAGCAACTGATTGTGCTTGTTCTTCTAAAATACCCGACATGGCAATTTTGCCGCCAGGCTTTAATAAACCTAAAATTACACTGTGCAATTCACGAAGTGGCTGGGCTAATATATTTGCCACTACTATGTCGGCGGTAAACTCAGGTTGGTTTTCTGGAAGGTATACTTCAAGTTTGTCTGCAACGCCATTGCGGTTAGCATTATCGAGGCTTGCCTCAAGCGCTTGAGGATCAATATCAATCCCAATCATGCGCTCTGCGCCTAGTTTTATAGCTGCAATACCTAAAATGCCTGAGCCACAACCAAAATCAACAACCGTTTTACCTGTTAGATCTTGGCTTTCTAACCACTTAAGACACAAGGCCGTTGTTGCATGTGTGCCCGTACCAAAAGCAAGGCCAGGGTCAAGCAGTACATTTACTGCATCAGGATCTGGAATGTCGCGCCAGCTTGGACAAATCCATAGTCTTTCACCAAATTGAATAGGGTGGAAGTTATCCATCCATTCACGTTCCCAGTCTTTATCCTCAAGCTGCTCTATTTTGTATACTAAATTGTCTTTTAGTTCATCATGGCGTTTCAATAACGCAACGACTGCATTCATATCGTGATTAGCTTCAAACAAGCCAATTACTGTTGTATCAGCCCAAAATACAACGGTGCCAATTTTGGGTTCGTAAATAGGGGTGTCTTTTGCGTCAATAAAGGTTACTGAAGCACTACCCGCTTCCATTAATAGGTCACTTACTGCATCTGCTGTTGCAGCATTGGCGTTAATACGAATTTGGATCCAAGCCATGATTATTTCCTTCAAATAGAAAAAAGGCCGCTATAGCGGCCTTTTTAGTTTATATAGTAGCGCTAAATTATTTAGCGTCTAAAAAGCTTTTCAGTAAATCTGAGCGAGAAGGGTGGCGTAATTTACGCAGCGCTTTCGCTTCTATTTGACGAATACGTTCACGTGTTACGTCAAACTGTTTACCTACTTCTTCTAAGGTGTGGTCGGTATTCATATCAATACCAAAACGCATACGTAGTACTTTAGCTTCACGGGCTGTTAGGCCTGCAAGTACATCGTTAGTTGCGCCACGAAGAGACTCCATTGTTGCCGAATCAATTGGCGAATCAATAGTTGTATCTTCGATAAAGTCACCTAAGTGAGAATCTTCATCATCACCGATTGGTGTTTCCATTGAAATTGGCTCTTTAGCAATCTTAAGTACCTTACGGATTTTATCCTCAGGCATCATCATGCGTTCTGCTAATTCTTCTGGATTTGGCTCACGACCCATTTCTTGTAACATTTGACGAGAAATACGGTTAAGTTTATTAATCGTTTCAATCATATGTACTGGAATACGGATTGTTCTTGCTTGGTCAGCAATAGAGCGAGTGATTGCTTGACGTATCCACCACGTAGCATAAGTAGAGAACTTATAACCACGGCGATATTCAAACTTATCAACTGCTTTCATCAGACCAATGTTACCTTCTTGAATTAAATCCAAGAATTGTAAGCCACGGTTTGTATATTTTTTAGCTATTGAGATTACAAGACGTAAGTTAGCTTCAACCATTTCTTTTTTTGCACGGCGTGCTTTCGCTTCACCAATGCTCATTCGACGGTTAATGTCTTTAATACGCTCAATGCTTAAACCTGTTGTTTGTTCAATAACAGATAGTTTATTAATGCTACGAATGATTTCTGGCTTAACTTCTTCAAGTTTAGCTGAATACTTTTCGTTACCTGAAATTTCTAAATCTACCCATGAAGCGTCAGTTTCGTTGTTAGCAAAATGCTTAACGAATGTTTTCTTCGGTAATTTAGCAATTTGTACAGCTTGTTTCATGATTAGACGTTCTTGAACGCGAACACGATCCATCATTTCACGCATGTTATTTACCATGCGGTCAAACTGTTTAGGTATTAATTTAAAGGTTCTGAAAAGCTCACCAATTTCAAAAATGGCGGCTTGTGATTCAGGATGCGAACGACCTTTAGCTTCAAACGTATCACGTGCTTTATTGTATAAATCACGTAAATTTTCAAAATGAATGCGCGCTTCTTCAGGATCTGGCCCTGTGTCTACTTCTTCTTCATCTTCGTCATCGCTATCAGCATCATCTTTGTCATCTTTATCGTCATCAAGTTGCTTAGCACTTAATTCTGAACCGATATTAGTTGCTGAAATTGGCGCTGTATCTTCATTAGGATCGATAAATCCAACGATGATATCGCTTAAACGCATTTCTTCAGCTTCAAACTTATCCCACTGCTCTAGCAGGTAAGTGATTGCTTCAGGGTACTCTGCAACAGAAATCTGTACTTGGTTAATGCCTTCTTCGATACGTTTAGCGATTACAATTTCGCCTTCACGTGTAAGAAGTTCAACAGTACCCATTTCACGCATGTACATGCGAACCGGATCCGTTGTACGGCCGATTTCTTTTTCTACAGTCGCAAGGGCTGCAGCGGCAGNGCTTCAGCTGCGTCTTCGTCTGTCGTTGTTTCTTGCATCATTAATTCATCAGCATCAGGCGCGTTTTCGCTAACCTTGATACCCATATCATTAATCATGCTTATGATATCTTCTACTTGATCTGAGTCTATAATGTCTTGTGGAAGGTGATCATTTACTTCTGCAAAAGTTAAGTAGCCTTGCTCTTTACCTTTTTGAATCAGAAGTTTTAATTGTGACTGAGGAGTTGGATCCATAGAGATTGTTTCTTCCACTCTGATAAGTTGATACAACAGGCGCCATCATGTAGTTTGCATTAAAGCCAACTAGAATAATGTGACGCAGTGAATAGCACAGTATAACAGTTTAAATCAATTTTGACTAGCTGTTAGTGGCTTTTAACGCTGTCATTAACAAATGACACTCAAGTCTTTCGTCGCTACTAAGGCCTTGTGTCTTGTCCTTTATTAATAGGGTCTCGAGTCGATAATTTAAACACTGATCTTCAATAAACTTGAAAGTATTTTTAAAAACCGTCTCTAAACGCTCTTCATTTATGTCGTGTTGCCACGTTGCAAGCTTGATTAAGGGCTCGTAATCTTCAGTTCCTCTAAAAAATTCAAGTAGTTGCGCTGTGGTAATGCTTTCTTTTTCTAAAGCTTGCTCTTGTAAGCGTAATAATAGCCCTATACCAGCAATATTCATTTGTGCGAGTTCAGGCAAATATGGCACATTTTTAGCCAAATTAGGATGTTGAATTAAAATACCAATCGCTTGACGCATTGGTGTTATTTTAAACTTACGTTCAATCGAATGCTGTTGCTTTGGCGTTTTTAAACGGTTATTTAATTGCTCACGTGTTCTTCCGATTAAACGCCCTAACTGTTCAAGAATGTTTTCTTGATAAAATTCACTTGGGATTTTTTCAATGAGTGGAAGTGCTGCACTGAGTAATTTAGCTTTTCCTGAGTCGAGTGTTAAATCAACTTCTTGGCTTAATTTATTAAACAATACTTTGGTAAAGTCATCTGCTTGGCTTAGGCGCAATTCGAATTGCTCCTTACCTTCTTTTTGTACAAGAGAGTCAGGGTCTTCGCCATCGGGTAAAAAAGTAAATTGCAGTGCTTTACCGTCATTTAAATAAGGAAGTGCGTTTTCAAGCGCCCTCCAAGCTGCATCACGGCCAGCTCTGTCGCCATCGTAACAACAGATTACTTTATCTGTTGTTCTAAACAGCGTATGCATGTGCTCGCTTGTTGTTGCGGTACCTAGTGATGCAACGGCATATTCAATCCCTTGCTCGGCTAAGGCAACAACATCCATGTAACCTTCCACAACCATTACATGCTCAAGTTTTTTATGGGCTTGCTTTGCTTCATAAAGTCCGTAAAGCTCAAAGCCTTTATGAAAAATTCGGGTCTCCGGCGAGTTTAAATATTTTGGCCCTTGGTCGGCTTGCATTACACGCCCACCAAATGCAATAACGCGTCCGCGTTTATCGCGAATAGGGAACATTAATCGGTCGCGGAAAAAATCAAATTGTCTGCCTGGTGTTTTTTCTGAAGCTAGCTTTAATTCAACTAATTGCTCTTTTTGTTCTTTATTACGGCCAAGCTGAAGACATAATCCATCCCATTCGCTGGGGGCGTAGCCAATCATAAACTTTTTAACTGTTTCACCACTTAAACCACGACCTTTTACATATTCAATAACGGCGGCAGAATTACTGTGGTGTTTTAATTGGTGCTGATAAAAGCGCGCAGTATGAAGCATTAAATCGTAATCAGAGCGCTTTTGCGCAGCAGTACGTTCTGGTGCTGAGTTTGTGCCTTGTTCTCGAGGTACTTCTAAGTTAAGCATGCTTGCTATTTCTTCAATAGCATCTACAAACTCAAGCTTTTCATACTCCATTACAAACGAAATAGCATTACCATTAGCACCACAACCAAAGCAATGATAAAACTGTTTGTCTTGCGATACGGTAAATGAGGGCGATTTTTCGTTATGAAATGGGCAGCAAGCTTGATAATCCTTACCTGCTTTTTTTAGACCTACTTTTGAGTCTATCAGGTCGACAATATCGGTTCTGGCAAGTAAATCGTCTATAAAGTTACGTGGGATCTTTCCAGCCATTAGTAAAATACAGTCCTGAAATAATAAGAAGAATAACGAATATGAAATTTACTTTTTTATACTTGCTTGATGCAAAGTATAGCGTGCTTTAACTTACCAAAATGATAGCAAAATAAATAGGGAAGCTATAAAAAATTTCATTTTAAAGTAACCTAGTAGGTGTACTTTTTATTAAAGTTAAAAACAAAGAAACCGAGCGCAAGGCTCGGTTCACTTCAATCATACTTTAATGTATGTGGGAGTATTAGGCAGTTAATCGTTGCTTAATTAAACCAGAGATTTTGCCCATATCGGCACGACCTTCGGCTTTGCTTTTGATTATACCCATTACTTTACCCATGTCTTGCATACCTGCTGCGTTAGTATCAGCAATAGCCGCATCAATGAGAGCAATGATTTCTTCTTCACTCAATTTTTGAGGTAAGAAAGTTTCAAGTGCTACTATTTCATTGGCTTCAATATCAGCTAAATCATCACGCCCAGCATCTTTGTACTGAGTGTAAGAGTCACGACGTTGTTTAACAAGCTTCACTATAACGGAGGTAATACCTGCGTCGTCTAGTTCTATGCGCTCGTCAATTTCACGTTGCTTGATTGCAGCAAGTACCATACGAATAGGGTTAAGACGTTGTTTGTCTTTAGCTCTCATCGCATCTTTTTGCGCATCTTTTAGCGTTATTAAAAGGCTCATTTATACAAGACCTAATATATTAGTATAATTTAACGCGACGTGCGTTATCACGAGAAAGTTTTTTCATGTGACGTTTTACTGCAGCAGCTTTTTTACGCTTACGCTCAGCTGTTGGTTTTTCATAGTGCTCGCGACGACGAACTTCTGAAAGGATTCCTGCTTTTTCACATGAACGCTTGAAGCGACGAAGTGCTACGTCAAACGGTTCGTTCTCTCTTACTTTAATTACTGGCATTAAAAATTCACCTACCTAAATTATGAGCGTTGCTCAAGTTGATCAAACATTGATCAAGTGGTTCAAAAATGGTGCGGTATTGTAATCCGAAGCAACACCACATGTAAAGGACAATATTAACAGAAACGCATCATGTAAAACAGTATTAATTTGCTTGGCGCTGGTAGAGTTTGCAAAACACTTGGCCTGCCTTTTTTTCTTTAATTAACAACCAGTTGCTCGGGTTCTTGAAGGTGGTTAACTCTGTTTCTACTTCAACATAAATTAATGCATCATCGCTTAACCATTGGTTTTTTTCTAATAAATTGCAGGTTGTTTGCGCTAAATCTTTACGAAATGGTGGGTCAACAAATACAAGATTAAACGCTTCGTTTGTGTTTTTTTGCTCTAAAAAGGAGAGTGAATTAGTATGTTTAACGTATGCGTTGTCGAGCTTTAAAGTGCTAATGTTTTGTTCTAATTGCTTGGCAGCTGACGAGTCGAGCTCGATAAATGTGGCGTTTTTAGCAAATCGAGATAGCGCTTCAAATCCTAACCCACCAGAACCTGCAAAACAATCAAGTACATTTGTGTCACGCGTATCTTGCATTAGCCAATTAAATACAGTTTCTTTAATTCGATCGGTAGTAGGTCTTAAGCCTTCTACATTTTTAACAGGGAGTTTTCGGCCTCGAAATTGGCCACTAATCACTCTAATAAAGCCATCACTGGGCTTGTTAGTAGCTTTATTTTGCGTTGTTTTTTTTCTCATTTAGCTCACTAAAAAATGGTATATGGTATCTAGCTCAGATAATATTATGGGTGATTACGTGTAGCTTCATTTTTCAACCGTATTAAAAGTGTTACTATTGAACACTTACGTTTTGAATGGTTGTATTTATTAGCAACTATTGCTGGGCATTGCCAAGCTATTTCAAATTTTAGTTTATCAGATTTTTATAAGTGGTTATTAGCAAGTATGACAAAAAAAAGTAAATTCATGTCGTGGCTCGGTTTTGGCAAGTCAGATAAAAAAGAAGCAGAGCAAAAAGCAGCCGCTGATAAACAACAAGCATTAGCGCAAGAAGAAGCGCAGAAGCTAGAGCAAGAAAAACTTGCACAGCAGGCTGAAACTGAACGTTTACAAGCAGAAGCCGAAACAGAGCGCTTAGAGCAGGAGCGTATTGCTGCTGAACAAATTGAAGCTAAACGTTTAGAGCAAGAAACGCTAGCACAGGAGCAAGCTGAAGCTGAACGTTTAAAAGCAGAGGCCGAAACAGAGCGCTTAGAGCAGGAGCGTATTGCTGCTGAACAAATTGAAGCTAAACGTTTAGAGCAAGAAAAGCTAGCACAGGAGCAAGCTGAAGCTGAACGTTTAAAAGCAGA
>NZ_AUTP01000217.1:28394-55363 GCF_000498075.1 Pseudoalteromonas sp. TAB23 | reverse complement strand
GGGCGCCCTTAAAAACGAAGGCGCAAAGGTGGGTATTTTAGACGCTGATATTTATGGCCCATCTATTCCAATGCTTTTAGGCTTGGTAGGCGCAGAGCCCGTCACTAAAGATAACAAACAGCTACAGCCTTTTGATGCAAACGGCATTAAAGCGCAGTCAATTGGCTTTTTAGTCCCAAGCGATGACGCCACTGTATGGCGCGGACCAATGGCGTCAGGCGCACTTAGCCAATTGCTTAACGAGACTGATTGGGGTGAGCTTGATTACTTAATTGTGGATATGCCACCGGGCACCGGTGATATTCAACTAACAATGAGCCAAAAAGTACCAGCGAGCGGTACTGTTATTGTCACTACGCCGCAAGACTTAGCCCTTGCCGATGCGCAAAAAGGCATTGCTATGTTTAATAAAGTAAACGTGCCAGTGCTGGGCTTAATTGAAAACATGAGTTATTACATTTGCAGCCACTGCGGTGAAGCTAACCACGTATTTGGTAAAGACGGCGCACAAAAACTTGCGCACAAGCACGGCGTACCCGTACTTAGCCATATTCCTCTTGCAATAGATATACGCGAGTATTCTGAGCAAGGAAAACTTATTGCCAACGATAACGACGCGGCGATAAGCAAAACATACAGCGCAGCAGCGAGGCTTATAGCCAGCACGCTCTATTATCAACAGCATCACAATGCAATTGAAATTGTGATTACAGAAGATTAATAAATAATGAGACTTTCAGACACACATATTAATGAATACCTAAGCGATGGTCGCATTGTTATTGAGCCTGCGCCAACAAGTGACATGATTTCAGGCGTAACTGCCGATTTGCGATTAGGTAATAAATTTAGAACTTTTAATGCACACAACGCGGCATACGTCGATTTAAGTGGTCCAAAAGATCAGCTAAATAAAGCCATGGAATCAATCATGAGTGAAGAAATAGTGCTTGATGAAGGTGAAGCATTTTTTTTACACCCAGGTGAACTTGCTCTAGCTATTACACACGAAAAAGTAACTCTGCCAGCAGACATAGTAGGGTGGTTAGACGGACGCTCATCGCTTGCGCGTTTGGGTTTAATGGTGCATGTAACTGCGCACCGAATCGACCCAGGCTGGAGCGGGAATATTGTTCTAGAGTTTTACAACTCAGGAAAATTACCACTGGCGCTTCGCCCACTGATGAAAATTGGGGCTATGAGCTTTGAAATGCTATCGGGACCGTGTGAAAACCCATACAACATCCGTAAAGATGCAAAATATAAAGATCAAAACAGTGCAGTAGCAAGTCGTATTAGTGACGATAAGTAATCACCAAATATAGACATTACTCGTCTATTTTATGAAGCGCATAACCCAGTAGTTCAAAGTACTGGTTAAGCGCTTCATTTGCTTTATTAATATGCCCAATATTTGGGTATATTAAATTACTACTTTGTAAGCCCCCCACTAAAAAGCTATTTTTTATATTTGAATGCTGCTCAATACAGGCTTCAAAACAACGTGCGGCAAGCTCCTCTGGCATACTCATATAATTCATATTGTGAGCCTTATCGTGTTCTATGCATGTTTGTACAAAGCTATTTGCATCAACGCCGTGCTCATCTAAAAATACATTTTTATAAAAACTGTTCAAAGCATTATTAAGTGGGTGCGATAAATTAGGCGTGTTTGAAAGCCATAATTTGGAGGCAAAACCAAATCGTGGTTTTGCTGCAAATAAATGCTCGCTTATATGATGATCAAACGCATGAAACCATTCGTGAGCAAGTGCACCACCGCCTGCATTTTTTGCAAGGGCAAGCGTTTGAGAGGCTGCATTATAATGCGCTTGTACACCTTTTTGACCGCCATGACCAAATGCAAAATTAAGTTTGCCACGAAGACCAATAGCTTTGGGCGGTAAATGCAGTATTTGTGCAAGGTCGGCCAGTGCATCGTAAATTAAATTAGCGCTAATGTAGCGCTCTTCTTTAGTTACCCATTTACCGACGACCATTGACCTAAAGCCAAAGGTATCTCTTATATCGCTAAAGTCGACTTGGTCGTCAAAGCGATAGTCGGGGCCTTGGCGAGTAAAGCCACGTTTTAGCCTGTTAGGGTAGTTACGCATTGCAAGTTTCATATAGTAACGAATTTAATCTAAGTAACGTGCTTTTACGTGCTCGGGCATGTGTTGGGTTTGTTTTTGTATTAATTCATCAAGCACATTATAAAGTGGTGCAGGATTTAACTGCTCTATTAAAAACAAACTATGCGCTACGGCTTCAAGTGTGGATAGGCTGTCGGCCCTAGGGGCTTTACGAATAGCATAACGATTTTTAGGTAACTGTTTAAAACTGACCGTTTTGAATTGATTTAGCAATGTGGTGAGCTGCAAAATTTTGTAGGCTTTTTTCCATGTACCATCAACCACGATTAAATGGGTGATGTTTTTTATATTAGATTGCTCAGCGCTATCGTCTAAATTTACAGCATGTTCGTTAGGGTAGAGCAAAACAGTTGAGCTTACTGGCAGTGATTTAAGAATAGAAAAGTCGTCATTATTTTCGCCTTTGACTATTTGGCAATCAGTTAGGCATAAATTGAGTAGTTTAGCGGTATTTTTTGCTATTTTTTCTTCGCTTGGGTGCTGTAGAATAATAACCTTAACTTTGTTGTTTATATTTGTAATTGCGCTGCAAATACAGGTGTTAAGTGCAAAGTTACAATGATTACAAAGTGTGCGTGCCATTTAATAAACTTTTTGTTGCCAGTATGATCCTCACAATTATACATTTATAAGGTAATTAAGTTGGTTTTTTTTACGCATCAATATAAAGTAGTACTATTAAACTGTAATTTACATGGATTGTTTTAAGGGCTTAAAATATGACAGAAATAAATATTGATACATCAGCATTAGAGAGTATGGAATCGTTATTGGGTGAGCAGTTTGCTGATACACTTGATTTTTGCTGCTCGGAGTTTGAGCGTTTAGGCTCTGAAGTTTTAGCAACCATTGGAAAAGACAGAGAAGCGGCTATTCGTCATTCTCATAGCTTAAAATCTAACGCTGCGCAGTTTGGTGCTTCAAGCCTTGCTGAAGTATCTCGCGTTATTGAACAAAATTTAAACCTAGATAAATTAGCTGAAGCCATCGACGCATCTAATAGCTTAATGGCTCAAGTAACTGGCTCTCAAGCTAAGCTAAATGAATGGTTAGCATCTCGTTAATTATTGAAACTGAAACGTGAATTTATTTCAGTACTAAGTAATCAAATACACTGGCATTTTGCGCCTTTACTAGGTTAGTCTAAAGACTCACTAGTCGAGGTAAAAATGTCTGATATTAAAAAGAGTCACAAATTAGAAGGTGTATGTTATGACATTCGTGGGCCGGTTTTAGCACAAGCTAAAAAAATGGAAGACGAAGGTCAAAAAGTATTAAAATTGAATATAGGTAATCCGGCTGCTTTTGGTTTTGATATGCCAGAGGACATGCACCGCGATATTATCCGCAACTTATATTCAGCCCAAGGTTACTGTGACTCTAAAGGCCTCTATTCAGCCCGCGTGGCTATTTATCAACACTACCAACAACGTGGATTACATAATTTAGATGTAGATAACATTTATATTGGTAATGGCGTAAGCGAACTTATTCAGATGATCACCCAAGCGCTATTAAATAATGGCGACGAAGTGCTTATTCCTGCTCCAGATTATCCACTTTGGACTGCTTCGGTCACGTTATCGGGTGGTAATCCGGTACATTATTTATGTGATGAAGAGCAAGATTGGTTTCCGGACATTGCAGATATAAAAAGTAAAATCACTTCAAAAACAAAAGCATTGGTATTAATTAACCCTAATAATCCAACCGGTGCGGTTTATAGCGACGACTTGTTAATGCAATTAATTGATATAGCGCGTGAACATAAACTGCTGTTATTGAGCGATGAGATTTACGAGAAGATTTTATACGATGGTATAACGCATACTTCAATCGGCTCACTTTGCGACGATGTGCCTATTATTACTTTTAATGGTTTAGCAAAAACATACCGTGCAGCGGGGCTGAGAATGGGGTGGATGGTTTTGAGCGGTCGTACCTCGGTAATGGATGATTTACGCAAAGGCCTAGAAATACTTTCATCTATGCGTTTGTGCGCAAATGTACCTGCACAGTATGCGATTCAACAGGCGTTGGGTGGCGTGCAATCAATTGATAGTCTAATAAACCCGGGTGGGCGCTTATATGAGCAGCGTGATATTGCATGGCGTGGATTAAATGCTATTGAAGGCATTAGTTGTAAAAAACCTAAAGGCGCGCTCTATGCGTTTGCTAAAGTTGATACAGCACTTTTTAACGTTAAAGATGATGAAAAGATGATGTACGATTTGCTAAAAGCCGAAAAAATATTACTTGTACATGGCAGGGCGTTTAATTGGCCCGAGCCGGATCATTTTAGGTTGGTATTTTTACCAAGCAAAGATGATTTATCCGATGCGATGTTAAAAATGAAGCGCTTTTTTAAAGACTATCGCCAAGTATAGTTATTAAAAAAATAATAAAAAAACGAGCCAAATTTGGCTCGTTTTTTACTTTAGTCATGAATATATTAACAGGGCGTGTTGATCTTTGTGGATTGAAATTTGTTCAATCTAGGGGCGATTAAATCGCGACGCGAGGTTTGTAACCTAGTGGGCTAAGTAAAAACCGAGCAACAAAGAGTTAATTGCCGCTAGGCAGAACCCTTCGGGTAGCGCATGTTTGGCATTTATGCTGCGTTATCGCCTATTTATAGGGAACAACCACAGTTCATAGGCTCTGCCTTGTCTAAATACCAAACATTCTGCTGCAAATTCAACCACCAAAGTTCAGCACGTCCTAGTACGCTTTATCTACACGCACTGTGTTGTCGTTCAAGTACACTAATCTTACGTTATCGCCTTTGCTAAAACGCATTGATTGGTCCTGATCTTGAACAACCATAAACTGGTCGCCGTTTTCAACTTGTATTAATAACTCTACAAAATGATTTTGCTGATAATGACTTTGCTGCTGCCTGTTATGCGCAACACTGCCACCAATTACCGAGCCTAATATTGTTGCTACTGTGCGGCCGCTACCGCCACCAAACTGGTTGCCTACAACACCACCGAGTAATGCACCGCCAAAGGTTTTCCAGCCGTTGTTTTTGTCTTGAATGATTTCTTGCTCGGTAATATTGCGTACCGATTTTACGTCACCAAATAAAACTTGCTGCACAGGGACTGCTTTATTGCGCTCGTATTTAGCAAACGTAGGCGCGCTTATTGTAAGTAAAGCGCACATTAATACAGTAATTGCTTTCATAACTTGCTCCTTTTATACCAACCTGCATAAATCTTTGATCAATTTAACGAATTAAATTGCGCTATAACGTCGTTAAAATTTTTTTATTTAGAACAACTAAATACAAAAATTTTTGCCTAGTACTAGCGTAATTTTCTTAACATTAAATAGACCCCATATATAAGCAGATTGGTATTAGCTACCAGCCAAAGGTTGATTTTTCTTTCGTTTTACGAATTTCAGTTTCGTCTGCCCACTCAACTAGGCCGCTTTCCATATCCATTAAGCGCATTGTAAATTTATAGTATACGTCTGATTTATCGGCATTTGATTTAACAATACTTGATAAGTTTCCATATAACATATATTGCGCACCAATTTGTTTACCAAATGCAACGGCTGTTGCAGGGTTAACCAGGGCATCTTCATTTTGAAACGTTAATTGCTCACGTACTGACTCAACACGGGTCATATCTACAAAACGGAACTTACCGCTGCGTAGCATTTGTGTTGAGATTGAATCGGTGATTGATTCTGTATCAATGTGCTCGCTGGTTTTATTTTTAATACGCTCAACAAATACTACAGGGCGTTTATTAGCGGTCATTGTGCCAACAACAGGTGAGCTGAGTAATGAGTCGGTCATTTGGCTCGCTACTTTTTGTAAGTCGGTAGAACCAAAATTAATATCTGTTGTTTCTACTGCTTGTGCATCGCCATAACTTACTACGGCTTTATTAGCACAGCCACTTAATACTAAAGCGCTCAAGCCAACTAAAGCGTAAGTTGATGCTGTTTTAAATTTGTTACTGATTATCATGGTTGTTTCCTTTAATCTTTAAATTCTTGTGATTCGGTAGACACTTCTCTTACTGCTAAAGAAAAGGTAACCGCATCAGAGCTCGGTGCTAAGCCCGGTAATTGTGTTTTTGCAAAACCAAATAAGGTGAGTGCTTGCCAAGGTGAATGATTGCCTTTAATAACAAAGCCGTCTTTATCAAACCAATTAAACTGATACTGCAAATATTGTGATTTTTTATACTGGCTCGAAAGTGTCACTACTACATCGGTTAACTGGTTGGTTTGACGTGTTTTCACATCAGTAATGGCCAGCTTTTTACCAAGCTCTGGGTTATCTACACGTAATTGCTCATTAAACTGATTTTTATTTTGTTCAACAGAAATACCCGATGTAACCGGTTTGCTGGAACATGCACTGAGCATTAAGACTGCTAATAATGGCGCTATGTATTTCATGATGGCTCCTAAAGTTGAACTACGTGGTAATTAAAGTAGTTATTAACGGAGGTTAAGTAAATTAACGTTAACCCTTGCTTACTAACGGTAAAATTTATAGGTGCTTGTGTGCCTATATGCAAAGAATGCTCACCTGTATTTAGGCTTTGCCTTGCAACACTTATTTGATTTGGAAGTGTAAGCCAGCTACGTGTATCAGCTTGCTCAGACGCCAAATTATAAATATTAGCAAGTATGTTACCTACATCACCGGCACTGCGAGCAAGCTCTGCGCGGACTTTTTCTTTAGCTACTAATCTAAGCACTTGGCGAGCTACTTTTGCAGGTATTTGATCTTCTAATGTTTTTGCTGCAAGTGCTTCAATGTGTACTAATGGGCTCAGCTCTAAGCTTTGTGCATCTAAGTTTATATTATTAAGGCGGCGCACATAGGCATTATCTTTATATACTGGCATTGCAAGGCTGTAAAAGCGTGCATCGCCGCGTGATGAATAAATTGGTAAGCGCAGTTTAAATTCATCTTGTTTTGGTACTAAGCCTTGTTCAAATAAAACAATTACTTCGCCTTGCGTTGCAGAAATTGTGGGTGCATCACTAAAACGTTTTTTAAATTCGCTTAGGTCTTGGTCAAACCCTTGTTTTTTAGCAAGGCGCATTACGTCCTGCTGTAAATAAATATTGTTAGGTTGTATAGCCAGTGCTTTTTTATAATCAATATAAGCATCGTCATACTGTTTAGCACTTTGGTAAAGCAAAGCAGATAAATAAAATGTGTAGGCATTTTGAAAGCCATTTTTTACATCTCTGGTTACATTGCCCATGCTAGGGTAGTGCTGCTGCGCTTCCTTAACTGTTGAGTCGCCATCTGTTTTATTTTCGCTTAGTGCATCAACTTGTACTTTATTAGCGCGGCGAATTTCGACCAAAGCGCCTTCTACATCATTTTTATACACGTAGTTAAGTGCTTTATAACTATGAAGCATACTCATTTCGTAAGCCGGTGGCACATAAGTTATGGCTGAGTCGTTAGTAAATAACGCATTGCTTTGCTCAAGCCCCGCACTTACTTGTATTTTGGCGGCTTCACGTTTTTTTTGCATTTGCGTATACACGTTCTCAAATTTACTTTGTGCCTCTTGTGGCGTATTGGCTAAGTCGTTTAAGCGAGCTTGCTCAAGTTGGTTGAGTAAGTAGCTGCTGTGCATGGTGCTATTATCGGCAATAAGGGATTGCGCTTCTTCGATATTGTTTTTCTCGATTGCATTTCTTATTGGTGTCATTTGCGTGGCATAGTCATTAAATAGGTCATTAAAGCCCATTGTGCTACACCCACTTAAAATACAACAAAAGCTTAAAATTATACTTAGGCGCACTGCGCACTCCTCTCAATTCACCTGTATACATTAACATATTGTTTTTAGCTAAATGTGTGAAATATTGTAAAAAATCGTAGAGTAAAACTGCCTGCTAATAAAGAAATATAAAATGACATTGGTGAACAAAGTGTGAATTTTCTTGTTAGGTAACAATATTGAAATGCTTAAGGTACTTTATTGGTCTTATTGAATACAATGATCCCTAAAGCGTAATGATAAATGAATTTTTTAAATGAAGTAATTGCTATTCACTAAGTCGTATACGAAAAAGACTAAAAGGATATCTTGTGTTGTAGACACCGTATTTTGCAAATGCGGCTAAGATTTGAGTATAAATGATCTAATTTATTAAAACTAAATACTCTCTTTGCACAGTTATACCAATCCTGTTTAAATGTGCTGCTCAGTAAGCGGTTTTATAGGCGCTTATGACAATGTTTTTAGCTTAGTAGGTTAATTAATTAATTAATTGAAATAACGCTGTAATTTGTTTTTATTGCTAAGGAATTTTTTTGAAAGCTACGTTGTATACAATCATTGCTTTAATTGCGTTTGCTGCAAATTCTCTTTTTTGCAGAATGGCTTTAGCCGAAGGCTATATAGATGCTTGGAACTTTACAGTTATTCGCTTACTCAGTGGTGCTGCGTGTTTGGGCATTATAATGGCTATTTATACTCATAATTTAAAACGAAAAGGCACATTTAACCCCGCTATTTTAAGTGATAAAGGAAGCTGGCGAAGCAGTATAAGCCTTTTAGTTTATGCACTTTGTTTTTCGATTGCATACGTAGAGCTAGATACAGGCACCGGTGCACTGATTTTGTTTTCAGCCGTGCAACTCACTATGATTGGCTGGGGTATATATCAAAAAGAGCAGTTGAGTGTGCTTCAGTGGTGCGCGTTTATAGTGGCGCTAGGTGGGTTTGTATATTTAATGCTGCCATCTGCTGCTGTACCTTCATTATTAGGTGCATCACTCATGGCACTCAGTGGTGTGGCATGGGGTATTTACAGTATTCGCGGTAAAGTGTGCGTATCGCCACTGCGTACTACAGGGTTTAACTTTATAAGAAGCTTAGTGGCTATCCCTGTTTTATTACTTGTTGGTATGAGTTATTTAAAAAATATGAGTATTGAAGGGGTTTTGCTTGCATGTGCCTCGGGTGCGATAGCTTCTGGAATTGGTTACAGTGTTTGGTATGTAGCAATGCCACTGCTTAAAAGTACCCAAGCTGCTGTTGTGCAGCTTTGTGTACCTGTACTTGCAGCCGTTGCCGGGGTCTTGTTTTTATCAGAGCAGGTAACAATGGAATTTATAGTGGCAAGCTCGTTAATATTAGGCGCTGTGCTGGTATTTATTTTAAATAAAAAGAAGGTTTAATATCATTTAAGTTAACCTTCTTTTTAAGGGGGACTCACGTTTGTTACAAAGCGTGTATAAATAGCGGGTAAGTTATCAAGTATTGCCTGCTTACCCTGTAGTTCACTGTTTTTTATGCATTCAAAAAGTACTTGCTCGCTAAGCTTATTCACTAATAATTGTGATTGCTTAATATGGCTTATATGCCAAAGCTCAGGTGCGACACCACCTAAATCATGCTGATAAGGGCGATAAAAGCCAAATTTATCTAAGTTAGTATCAAGCCAATTACTTAAAGGCGCAAACGGCCCACCTTGCAGGTATTCATCAGGTGTTAGCTGTAGTTTATAATCATCACTTACCGCAGCTTTATCAAACACGTCTAAATCGGTGCCTAAATGGTGCCTGCTTGCCCCAGGTAATGCAGAGTAGAGCATTATTGCTATGCATTTATCTACATCATTTAATTTAGTTAAATCTACAACCTTTTGCTGTTTATTATAAACAGGTCGAATACCTAAAAACTTATTATTCCAAATAATTGATTGACGATTAAAGTCGCGAAAACTTGAGGCAATAGTAAGCTCAAATCCTGCTTTTTGTGCTGCACTTTGCAGCGCTAAAAAGTCGTTAATAATAGCGCTGTGCAAGCGATGATTTTGTATATCAGTTAAATGTGTATCACTTTGCCCTGTGATACACATTATTGGTGTTGGTTTAGTTACATCCATTATGCTAAAAGTTGCTCTAATATTTGCTCGTAAATGTCGGTAAGGGCTATTAAATCATCGGTACTTACGCATTCATCTACTTTATGGATAGTGGCGTTACGTGGGCCAAGTTCAATTACTTTAGCGCCTGTTTGTGCAATAAAGCGACCATCTGATGTACCACCCGTGGTTTCTAGATTCGTGGTTAAACCGGTTACTGATTTAATCGCTTTAACTGTGGCATCAACAAGCGGGCCGTGCTCGGTAATAAAAGGTAAGCCATTTACTATCCAGCTTAATTCATAATTTAAGTCATGCTTTTGTAGAATGTCATTTACACGTTGCTGTAATTGCTCATACGTTACTTGCGTGCTAAATCTAAAGTTAAACTGTACTTCGAGCTCACCCGGAATAACATTACCCGCACCCGTGCCACCATTAATATTAGAAATTTGAAAGCTGGTGGCGGGGAAGTATTCGTTGCCGTTATCCCACACCGTTTGGCTAAGTTCAGTAAGTGCTGGCGTCGCTAAGTGAATTGGGTTTTGTGCTAAATGCGGGTAGGCCACATGACCTTGTATACCCTTAACGGTTAAAAAAGCGGTAAGTGAACCTCTGCGACCATTTTTAACCACATCACCGAGTACATCGCGTGATGAGGGCTCGCCTACAAGACACATATCAATTTTTTCACCGCGTGCCTCTAGCGTATCAATTACGCGAGTAGTCCCGTTTACAAACGGTCCTTCTTCGTCAGAAGTGATTAAAAAAGAAATCGAGCCTTTATGATCTGGATGTTTAGTAATAAAACGTTCGGTTGCTACAAGCATTGCGGCTAATGAGCCTTTCATATCGGCAGCGCCACGCCCGTGCAGTAGGCCATCTTTTATTAATCCTGAAAACGGCAGGTGTTGCCAATTTTTTTCAGGGCCTGTTGGTACAACGTCGGTGTGACCAGCAAAACAAAAATGCGGCGATTGTGTGCCTTTTCGAGCCCAAGTATTAAGTGTGTCGGTAAAAAATAATGATTCTATATTAAAACCAACCGCAGCAAGGCGATCGTTCATCATTTGTTGGCAGCCAGCATCTTCGGGCGTTACCGATTCACGTTGGATTAGCGCTTGGGCGAGTTTAATTACGTCATTAGTCATTATTTAAAAATCTCGTCGTATTGGGCTGCTTTAAAACCTAAATGGTAACTGCCATTGTTTACCAGTACTGGACGTTTGATCATGGCAGGTTGTTCAACCAACAATGGGATAGCACTTTCTTTAGTTAGGCTTTGTTTTTGCTCATCAGTTAATGCGCGATACGTTGTACCACGTTTATTAACGAGTTGTTCCCAATCGAGCTTGTCTGCAAATTCACTCACCATTTGCTCATTTACGCCATCTTTGCGGTAGTCATGAAACGTAAATTCGATGTTGTTATCAGTTAAATGTTTTTTAGCTTTTTTTATCGTATCGCAGTTGCTAATGCCGTATAGAGTGATCATAAATCTAGTTCTTCTTAATAATAGTTAATAGTGTGTCTTCACCCGCATTTACATGCGAATGCGAGTAATGAAATGTGCCAAGGTTATGGCCGTTTAGTAAAATTAAACTAGCAAGCATTGGAGTATCAAGTTCTCGTAAATCAAAATAAGCAAGGCGTTGACCTTTGCATATTTTGCTACCATTGAGTTGCGCAATATGGGTATGCGTAATTGATTTTGAATCAAAAATAGTTAAGTTAATCAAGGCTTTTAGACCATTATTAGCTTGTAGAATAAACTCAGTACCTGCATTTTTTACTTGTAATAAAGTTCCATCAAACGGTGCTAAAATTTTATGACTTGTTAGTTGCACCATAATACCAGGACCCAGAGTGCCAAAACGAAAAAAAGGTTCTGGGTGCTCTTTCAGTTCAATTACTTTACCTGTAAATGGGCTGGTAATATTTATTGCATTAAGAGGCGTTTTATTTTGAGCTAAATAGTCAATTTTTTGAGCTTTCATAAGTTAGTTTACCACCACGTTATAACCCTCTTTTTTTAAAGCGGAAATAGCATTTTCTGCAGTGTGTTTTTTTATGAGAATATAATCAGTATCGTAGGTTGAGATTGAAAAGATAGAAATTTTAGCGCGCGCTAATACCCCTGAAATATTAGCCATAATTCCGGTTAACGAAAAGCCAAGTGGACCTACAACCTCTAAAGCTTGCCAGTCGGGTTCGGTATCCAGGCTTTTTACTTCAAAATCGCTTGGGCATACAATTGAAAGTTCATCATGGGTTTTAGAAATAAAAAACAAAGATTGCTTTAAAAGTGCCGCAGGTATGTCGGCATCTACATCTAAACTGTGTATAGATAAAATGGTGCTGTGTAATTGTAATGTTTGTTTTGACATTAAAAGCCTGCGAACAGCAATATTGATAGCTTTATAGTATAGATTATTGGCTTTAAATTAAAGGTGTAACAACGACTAACTCAGCAGTAAATAAGTAGATAAAAGAAGGGGGTAAAAACTTACCCACAATTTCTGTGGATAAGTATGGGGGTTGCAGGGTATAAATAACCTAACTAGTTAATTATTAAATAAATAATAGCTAGGCTATAAAAAGCACACGTTACGTTTAATGAGTAATTAGCGCTTCTGCTTGAGCTGCCTGAATGGCAGTTAAGGCGATTGTATACACAATATCATCAACTAATGCACCACGGCTTAAATCGTTCACAGGTTTACGCATACCTTGCAGCATAGGGCCAATACTTATCAAGTCGGCACTACGTTGTACTGCTTTATACGTGGTATTACCCGTATTTAAATCTGGGAATATAAATACGGTCGCTTTACCGGCTACAGGGCTGTTAGGTGCTTTTTTAAGTGCTACGTTTTCCATTATAGCGGCATCGTATTGTAGTGGGCCGTCGATAATTAAATCAGGACGTTTTTGTTTTGCTATTTTTGTGGCTTCACGTACTTTTTCAACATCGGCACCTGTACCAGAAGTGCCCGTGCTGTAGCTGATCATGGCAACACGCGGCTCTATGCCAAATGCAGCTGCAGAGTCGGCAGATTGAATCGCTATGTCTGCAAGTTGTTCAGCATTTGGGTCTGGGTTAATCGCACAGTCACCGTAAACTAATACTTGGTCAGGCAGTAGCATAAAAAATACAGATGATACTAGTGATGACCCTGGTGCTGTCTTAATTAATTGCAGTGGTGGGCGNGAATTGTATTTGCCGTAGTGTTTACTGCGCCCGATACTAAACCGTCTACTTTACCTTGCTCAAGCATCATTGTACCCAGTACAACGTTATCTTGTAGTTGCTCTTGTGCTACTACGGCAGTTAGGCCTTTGCTTTTACGAATTTCGACCATAGGCGCAATATAATCATTAATAATGCTTTGAGGCTCGATAATACTTACATGTTCGTTTAGCTCAATACCTTGCTGCTGTGCAATACGCATTATTTCTTCGCGATCGCCTAGTAATATAGTTTTAGCAATTCCGCGTTGACCACAAATAGCAGCCGCTTTAATTGTACGAGGTTCATTACCTTCTGGTAGAACCACGGTTTTACCTGCTTTACGCGCTTTAGTGGTAAGTAAGTAACGAAATGCGGGTGGTGATAACTTACGAGTTTTACCTACACTTTTAGCTAGAGTATCTAGCCAGCTTGAATTGATATGCTCTGCGTTGTGATCTTTTACTTTTTCAATACGTTGGTCATCATCATTTGGTACTTCCATATTAAAGTTATGCAGTAGTAATGATGTACGCCACGTGTCTGCATCGGTTGCGAGTATTGGCAAACCGGTTTGCATGGCTTGCTCACACAAGGCCATAATACGTGGCTCTGGCTCAAAACCACCGGTGAGTAATATAGCGCCAAGTTTAGTGCCGTTCATAGCAGATAAGCACGCAGCAACAAGTATGTCAGAGCGATCGCCCGGTGTTACTAATAAAGCGCCTGGCGTAAAATAATTTAAAATATTTGAAACCGTACGAGCACAAAAAGTAATACGGCGCAGACGACGATGAAGCATATCGCCTTCGTTAATAATCGTGGCTTTTAAGTATGCGCTTAAGTCTTTTACGCGCGGCGCTACTAAGTCAAAATCCCACGGGATTGCACCAAGTAACATAAACGGATTTTTTTTAAAAATAGGTAGGGATGCTAAACGATTTAACTCGTTCTCAAGCTCTTCAGGTTTATAGGCATCGACTAAATCGGCGCGTGCACGACCTTCTTCATCAAGTGGCGCATTTACTTTATTAAAAATACAGCCCAGTACGCGAGGGTGATCGATACCACCATAGTTACCTGCTGCGATTTCAAGGCGGTCTTCTATTTGAGTAATGGTGTAATTACCAGGGGTAAGTACAAATACAATTTCGGCGCCGAGTGTTTGCGCAATTTCGCGGTTTACACGCCCAGCATAAGGTTGGCGACGAGTAGGTACCATACCTTCAATAATAGCGACTTCGTCGTCGTTTATTTTACTTTCAAAGCGTTCAACAATTTCCTCTAGTAGGTCATCACCTTTACCGTCGCCAATCATTTGCTCAGCATAATCAAGTGCAAAAGGCATTGGTGGGTTAATAGGTGAGCCTTGAGTAACTATTTGCGTTGATTTTTCAGGGCCTGTTTCACCAGAACGTGGCTGAGCTATTGGTTTGAAAAAGTTAACTTTAACTGTTTTTTGTTCAAGTGCACGCACTAAACCAACTGATACCGACGTTAAACCCACACCGGTAGAAACAGGAATTAACATAATACGACGTGCCATATTAAAGCTCCTTTACAATATTTGCAGCATCAAGGGCAATAACCCATTCTTCATTAGTTGGCATTACAACTGCTTTGATGTGTGAATTTTTACAGCTAATAACGCCTTCTTGACCAAAGCGCGCATTAAGGTTGGCTTGCGGATTACAATTAATGCCTAAAAAGGCAAGTTGTGTAATTACTTTTTCACGAATAATATCTGAGTTTTCACCAATACCACCAGTAAAAATCACAGCATCAAGGCGCTGTAATGGCACCATATACGCTGCAATTTGTTTTGAAAGTCGGTAGCAAAACATCTCAATTGCGAGTATCGCTTTTTTATTACCGACCATAGCGGCTTCTTCNAAGCCACTTTTTTGATTTAGTAGGTTATCTATTTGCTGGGCTGTGTAATCAAGTTGAGTGGTTAAAAAGTTAAATAAACCAGGGTCAATATCGCCGCTACGTGTGCCCATTATCAGCCCCTCTAGAGGCGTTAGTCCCATGCTGGTATCAACACTCTTACCATTTTTAATAGCGCATACAGAACAACCGTTACCTAAGTGGGCACTAATAAAATTGCTTTGCTCGATAGGTTGCTTTAGCAGCTTTGCTGTTTGCCCTGCAACATAAAAATGACTTGTGCCGTGAAAACCATAACGCCTAACACCAAACTCGGTGTACAACTTATATGGAAGAGCGTAAAGAAAGGCAACTTCATTCATAGTTTGGTGAAATGCAGTATCAAACACCGCGACTTGTGGCAAACCTTCAAACGATGCCTGCGCCGATGATATACCTAGTAAATTAGCGTGCCCATGAAGCGGCGCAAGCGTTGCAGACTGTGTAATGCCTGCAATTACTTTTTCGTCAATCAATACGGATTGCGTAAAGTGCTCGCCGCCATGTACAACACGATGGCCCACTGCGATAAGTTGCTCGTCTAAGTTGTGATCTTTTATTAAGCTTACAAGCGTATTTATAGCCTCAGCATGTGCTTGATTAGCCGCTAAGTCGATAACTGTTTTAGTACCATTAAATTTGTATTTAATAGAGGGTGTTTTAGCGCCTAAGCGTTCAGCAAGGCCTGAAATAATTTCGTGACCATCGTTTGCATCAATAATGGCAAACTTTAAGCTAGAGCTACCACAATTTAAAACTAAAACGTGTTGTGATTCAGGAGGGGTTGTTGGCATAGATTCAATTTCCATAAACAAATTTAGTAAGTAAACGTTAATACGTAATCGTTACACTTACGGTATTAAATAAAGCTAAAACAATTGAATGTTCAATTGCAAAGTGGTTAACGCAATGTTAATTACTTTACCTTAATTAAGATGTTTAAGTTAGGATTGTTCGTCATTAAAAGGTAAATTTAAGCTGTTTTACTGAGAAAGTGTAACTCTTTCATTTTGTGTTACACTTTGCGTATAGCTCGTTTTTCCATTGTATTTAAAAGCAGTATCTGTGAGGAGTCATGATGCAAAAAAGTGTGATGTCACAACTACAAACTGGCCGTTTGTATGGTAAAAAATGGCCAATGCGCAAAGAGCTTGCGCCCTTATTTTTAGAGTTTAGAGTAATTAGAGCGACTGAGCTTGCCATTACAGTAATGCCAATATTAGCCATGCTAACATTGTTTTTTCAGCTAAATTACTTGGGTTCTGATTTTTTACCGCAAGCCATTGCAAGTGCATTATTTTTTATATCGCTACCATTACAAGGTTTATTTTGGTTGGGTAAGCGAGCGCAAACGCCTTTAGAGCCTGCGATGCAAAAATGGTATAACGAGCTGTACACTAAAATGGCAGCTAATGGATATCAAACGCAGTTAAGTGAAAACAAGCCCCGTTATATGGAGCTTGCCAATTTACTTAAAGATATGTTTGATAAAATGGACAGGGCGTTTACTAAAGAGCAGTTTTAGAGAGTTACATCATTATCTATTTTGGTAAACTGAGTAATATAAAACGATAAGGTGACAGTGTGTTCACCTTTTTCTTCGAGTGCTGTCCAGTGCTCGGGTCTAAATTTCCATGCAAATGGCGTCATCATTATTAAGTTTTTAATATCAGTAAAGCTAAGCGCTACATGCTCTGTTAAAAGGATCTGCTCTGATTTTTGAAATCCTTTTGGAGTGGCTATTTCAGTATGTTCGTTTACTTCTGAATATATATAAGATTTTAGCTCTTTTAAATGACAAGGTCCTGGGCTTGCAACCACTAATGTTGCGTTTTGATTTGCTAGGCGTTCAAGCTCTTGCTCAAACAAAGGTGCAAATACACTTACAAGTACATCAGCAAATTGGCTTTTAAAGGGCGCTTGGCTGATTGATGCCACACTAAATTGGCAATTAGGGTAGCGCTTAGCTGCATATTTAACCGCTGATTTTGAAATATCGACGCCGAATACAACAGCATTTGTTTTATTCGCTATTGCTTGGGTATAAAACCCTTCACCGCATCCTAAATCAATAATAGTTTTTGCACTTATATTACTGATTATATCACTAAGGCTTTGCTGTAAAAAACGATAATACCCACGCTCTAAAAATGCACGTCTGGCTTGTACCATTTCAAGTGAATCACCCGGTTGTTTTGAATTTTTCTGTTGCACAGGCAGTAAATTAACATAGCCTTCTTTAGCAAAATCAAAGCTGTGGTTGTTAGCACAACGAAGTGTTGAATCAGTTTTCAAAAGTGCTAGGTTACACAGCGGGCATTGATATTCAAGACTCATGAGCCTAGGTAGTCCTTATCGTAAAAAGTTTTTACCCAATGCGGGCGATAGGTGATCATAATTGTTATAGCCATGCCGTTGAGCATTGCTTCAGGAAACCAAATTATGGCACTTAAATAAACGTAGTTATCTGCAAGTTCTTGCCAATTGTATTGCCCTATAGCTAAGTAAAATAAAGCACCTAGGCTTATTTTTATACAGGCTATAAATCCTGCGGTTATAAACGCACAAACAAATATATAAACAAAAAAATGACGAGGTAAATATTGGTAACTAATTATAAAGCCAAGATAGCTCAATAAAATAGGAATAAACGCACCAATAAGCAGTTGTACTGGTAACAGCTCAAGTTCAATTTGACCAAAGGCAGCGAGTAGGGCTGTGGCAAGTAGGCTACTTAAAATAGTCAATCGCCAGCCTAAAATTAATGTAGCAGCCGTAACACCTAGGATGTGTAAATCAAGGCCAGTTAAAATGCCAGCCTTTATTCGCCAAAGCACTGCAAACACTAACGCACACGCAAGTACGCTAGTTTGACGGACGGGCGTACTAAGCAATGTTTTATATGTTTTTTTATCAAAGCTTAATAGAGCAATAATAATTACAAGAGCCCAAAGTAGCCCCTGTATTGTTAGGCTTAGCATAATAATTACTTAAATGTTGACCATATAGGGGCATGATCTGACGGTTTTTCAATACCGCGAAGTTCGTAATCAATACCTGTATCTATGCAGCGTGCTGCAAGCTCATTGGTTGCAAGCACTACATCTATACGAAGTCCTCGATTATCTACAAACCCTTTAGAGCGATAGTCAAACCACGAGTATTGATCGTCTGTTTCGGGGTTTTGCTCTCTAAAGGTGTCTTTAAAACCCCAATTAAGTAATGTTGCAAGCCATTCACGCTCTACCGGTTGAAAAGAACATTTACCCGTTTTTAACCAACGTTTGGCATTTACGTCGCCAATACCAATATCTAAATCGGTAGGTGATATGTTGATATCACCCATAACGATGACGTCTTGATCGGGTGTGTGATTGGTTTCAAGGTGTGTCATTAAATCTTTATAAAATTGACGTTTATAAGGGAATTTAGTTTCGTGATTAATATTATCACCTTGTGGGAAATAGCCATTCATGACAGTAAGGTCGCGACCGTTTTCTTGTTCAACAGTGACGCTTATCATGCGTTTTTGCGATTCATCTGTATCGGTGGCAAAACCTTTTAAGACCGATTTAGGCTCTTTTTTGCATAACATAGCTACGCCATAATGCGCTTTTTGACCATGAAAGTAGACGTGATATCCCATTTTTTGTACATCTTCTAATGGGAATGCTTCGTCGTGAACTTTAATCTCTTGCAAGCCAATAACGTCTGGTTGATGTTTGTCGATAATTGCTTGTAATTGGTGAAGACGAGCACGCAGACCATTGATATTGAAAGAAATCACTTTCATAAAATTTACCTTAAAATTGGTTCTATTTAATAGATTAAATTGTATCAGTAAATACGCGTACATAACATGACTGAATTGAGATAATAGCTGCGCAAATGTTGATCAAATGATGGGTAAAGTTTAAACATTGTGAATACAATATTAATTATTTAAATAAATAAAAAATTCAATTGAACTTAACTTTATTGAATATATAATGCGCGAAATTCACTTTTTTAGCTCGTTCAAATAGGATCTCTCATGAAAACTCAACTACTTTTAGCCACTGCTTTACTAGCATCTGCAACTGCGTCAGCTCAAAGCAATACTTACTTTAGCCAAGATAACAAAATTGAGTCTAAGTTATGTGTACTAAGTGCAAACGAAGGCTTTAGCGTTGCTCGTAAAGAAGCTGCCCAGCACGGTGTTTACCTATCTCGTTTTTCTAAAAGCATTTTATGTAATGGTGAAGATATTCGTGATATTGCTAAAAAAACGACATTAAGCAACGCATCAGTTGAGAAAGTAGAAGTATTTGCAAAAGACGCCCAACAAGAAACTCAATTATGTATGACGGCTTTAAAACAAGGTTTAGCACCTGTTCGTCAAAAAATTGGTAACCTAAACTCATTAAAATGTAATGGTCAAAACGTTACTGAGTTTGTTAAACGCTACCAAAACGCAGCAATCTAATTGTTAGCTTAACTATATAAGTAAAATTGAAATGCCTGGTTTTTACCGGGTATTTTTTTGCAAAAATTACAAGGTTGTTTGCAAAGCTTGCAAGCTTAACTTATTGAAACTGTTTAATAAATATACCGACCGAGATTAAGTTATTGATTATTATAAGTTAACTATTATTGGCATTGGATTTGTATTAGTTAAAGTGACATTTAATTAATTACGAAGGATACGTCTTATGAAAAAGTTAACATTAGCAGCNGGCTTGTTCATCTAATCAAGGTCTTGAAAGAATAGACAGTGACTTTGCAAGTTTAGATAATGATAGCGATGGCTACATCTCAAAAGTTGAAGCTGATGACGATAGCATTTGGGGCCATTTTTCAAATATTGATACCAATATGGATAACGAAATTAGCCGCAAAGAATTTAACACTTATATGAAGCTTAATAATGGCAAAGTAGCCACTGATTCTGAAGTAAGTGAGTCGGCATTTAAAGCTGAAATTGCTAAATTCGATAAAATTGAAAGCAGTTTTTCAAGCTTAGATAACGACAGCAATGGCTATATCTCGGTAGTTGAAGGTAACGATGATGATATTTCAAATCATTTTGGTTACATGGATAAAAACCAAGATAAGCGCATCAGTAAAAGCGAGTTTATGGGTTACATTAAAAAATACGGTAACGCAGTAGCTGAAGATGATGCATTAGAAGCTTTTAAAAGTAACTAATAGTTACCATTTTAGTAAGTAAGATTAAAGCCAGTGCTAGTCACTGGCTTTTTTGTGTTTTAAATTTAGTTATTTGATAGATATATTTTCCTAGTTTGGTGTTGTTCTGTCATAATAGATGGCTGTGTATTTTTATTTGTTAAGAGTGTGTATGGCGGGTCGGCGAATTAGTGATGAACAACTAGTTGAGATCATTGAAGCAGCTATTTTTGTTGCAGATAAGCCTGTTAGTAAACGCCACCTCAAAGACATCGTATTAATAGATTTAGCTATTTCTATGGCACGAATAAATGACGCAATAGATACAATACAAGAACATTTTCAAACTCGTGGTATTCGCTTAGTTGAAGTGGGTAGTGGGTATCGGTTTCAGGCATGCAGTAGTTTAAGCCCTTGGTTAAATAACTTGTGGCAAGAACGCGCACCAAAATACTCGCGTGCTTTACTGGAAACATTATCACTTATTGCATACAGGCAGCCCATTACACGCGGCGAAATTGAGCAAGTAAGAGGTGTTACTACGGGTTCGAATATTATTAAAACCTTACTCGAAAGAGAGTGGGTTAAAGTGGTAGGGCATAAAGAGGTTCCGGGAAAGCCGGCTTTATATGCAACTACTAAGCAATTTTTAGATTATTTTTCGTTAACTGGACTTGAAAATTTACCTGCGTTGCCAACAGAGCAGCAAAGTAAAATTAACCAGTTATTGAGCGATCCTTCTGTGAGAGAACCATCCGAATGAGTATTATACAAGGTGAAAAGTTACAAAAAGTCTTAGCCCGTGCAGGCGTAGGCTCACGCCGTGAAATGGAAAAATACATTGACGCAAACCGCGTTAGTGTAAACGGTAAAGTGGCAAAGTTAGGTGACCGTGTTGAAGAAACCGATTTGATTCGTGTTGACGGACACAGTGTAAAAATCGAAGAAAAAGCAGACCGAATCTGTCGTGTGATTATGTATAACAAACCAGAAGGTGAGTTAAGCACACGTAAAGATCCTGAAGGGCGTCGTACTGTATTTGACCGACTTCCTCGTATTGATGGCGATCGCTGGATTGCGGTTGGTCGATTAGACGTCAATACATCGGGTTTAATGCTTTTTACAAACGATGGTGAACTAGCAAACCGTTTAATGCACCCAAGCTATGAAGTAGAGCGTGAATACTCTGCACGTGTATTTGGTGAAGTAACCAATGAAACGGTTAAAAACTTACTACGTGGTGTTGAGCTTGAAGATGGTCCAGCCAAATTCACGACTGTAACCCCTATGGGTGGCGAAGGCGTTAACCGTTGGTTTAACGTAACGTTAAATGAAGGGCGTAACCGTGAAGTTCGTCGTTTATGGCAGTCTCAAGATGCGGAAGTATCTCGTCTTATTCGTATTCGTTACGGTAAACTAGAGCTTGATAAGCGCGTGCCACAAGGTGGTTGGATGGAGTATGATTTAGAAACAGTAAACTACTTGCGTAAAACCGTTAAATTAGGCCGCGAAACACAAACTAAGCTTTCTGTTATGCCTGAAAAACGCAAAGATAAACGCGCTAAAATCAACCAAATTCGTAAAGCAGTTAAAAAACACAATCAGCGTGTTAAGCCGACTAAACGTAAATAATCAATTAGTTATTTATTGAACACAAAAAAGCCGCTAATTGCGGCTTTTTTAATGTGTTGTTTAAATTATTTAAACTCTAAATTACTTTTTTACTTGAGCATCTAACGATTCGCCATTCACTTCACTAGAATCGTCACTCATTAGATATAAATATGTAGGCATTAAATCCTCTGGTGTAGCAAGTGCGTCTCTATCTTCACCTGGATATGCAGCAGCTCGCATTGAAGTACGAGTAGCGCCTGGGTTAATACAGTTTACACGAATATTCGTTTTGCCTACTTCACATGCCCATGTTTGCATCATACCTTCTACTGCAAATTTTGAGATGGCATAAGGCCCCCAAAATTCACGACCTTTGCGGCCTACACCTGATGATGTAAATACGATCGATGCATTATCAGACTTACGAAGAACAGGAAAAAGTGCTTTAGTGATCATTGCTTGTGCAGTCACGTTTACTTTCATTATGTTTTCGAACGTAGATGAGCAAAAATGTTCAAGCGGACCGAGTGACCCTAAAATACCTGCATTATTAAGCAACCCGTCAAGGCGTCCAAACTGATATTCGATTGTTGCAGCAAGGTCACGGTAGTTTTGCTTCGTTGCGCCTTTTAAATCCATAGGGACTATTGCAGGTTTAGGGTAGCCAGCATTAACAATTTCATCGTAAACACATTCAAGTTTATTAGTTGTTTTTCCTAATAATATAACTGTAGCGCCGTATTTTGCATACGTAATTGCTGCAACTCGGCCAATACCATCACCGGCGCCTGTTATTAAAATAACTTTATCTTTAAGTGCGTTTTCAGCTGCTTGATATGTGTGCATAAAAGTACCAATTCATATAATTTTTTTGATTTTAACATAGCGAAACGTGAAGTAATCGAATTTATTGTAAAATTAGGTGGCGAAAATAGAAACTTTACGTTAAGTTTAACTGGTCTAATGTCTCATTAATAACCTGATTACATTGTTTTAACTTAATACACTGATTAAACACACTATAAAAATAAAATACGTGCGGAGCCAACAATATGAAAAAAATGCTACTTTCACTCTCGGTTACAGCTGCTTTAGCAGGTTGTGGCGGTGGAGAAACGTTAACAGATGTCAAAAACGACACAGCACCAGTTATCCCAACAGCAACAGTTACATTTGATCCAGCAGCAGGTATCTTATCGGTACCTAATGATTTATTAATGAGTGGAACTCAAGACGGTACACTTAATATTCCTGGTGAATTAGATGACAACAATGTGTCTATTTCGCGCGCAGCTTATGCAAACCCTCAACTTGCACTAGGTGCACTTGATGGTTGGTCTTCGCAGGTTCCTTATAAAATCGATTTAACATTCCCACCAAATGTGAGTTTAGATGAAGCGTCTGCTGGGACCCCTGGTACAGTAAGAATTTTTGAAGTTGTAATGGGTGCAAGTTTAACTGATGCAGAATGTTCAGTTGTAGCTGCCGGTACTGCTTGTAAATTGATCGGTGAGCTTACTTTTGGTGTTGACTTTGTAACTCAAGCTTCAGGTGATGGCGTTGCAATTATTCCTTTAAAACCATTTACGGCAGGTAGCTCATACATCAATGTATTAACTACTGGTCTTAAAGATTCATTAGGGCGCTCTATTGAGCCTTCTTCTACTTATGGGCTGGTTAAACAAGAAGCACCATTAATTACAGAAGCTCAACTTGGTTTGCAGGGTGCTGTTAACAGTTACGAAAATGTAGTTGTAAGCTCGGGAGATATCGCAAAAGAAGATATTATTTTTTCTAGTGCGATGACTATTCAATCAGCAGGCCCTGTACTTGGGACAATTAAAAAGTTACTAGCTGCAAGCTTGCAACAGCCTGCGTTACCAACTCCTGCGCTTCAAGTTCCTGAACAGCCTATGGTAAATGTACAACAAGTATTTGCTTCTCAGGGTGTAGAAGTCTCTGCTGCTTTCTCTGGTGTGCAATATCAAAAAGGTAGCATTATGTTACCGATGTATTTAGGTACGCCAACGGGTACAGATATTAGTGATTTAAGTGATACATATTGGCAAGGTATGTGTGATAACGCGGTGGCAATAATTGGTTATAAGGCCGTTGCAGGCGATGCATTTCCGACAGATCCTATTAGTGAAAATGATGGTTTATGTTCTGCATTAAGTGACGGACAATTACGTGACTTAGGACTAGACAGCACACGTCATTTAACAAAATACAACTCAATTCCAAAAGTACAAAGCATGGCAAATGTGCCAGTGCAAGTTACTAAACCTATTTTACCGATAATTAATGGTGTCCGTGCACAGTTACAATTAGATCCTATCGCAATGCCTGAAGGTGGATGGCCTGTTGTGATTATGCAGCACGGTATTACAACACAAAAAGAAAGTATGCTTGCTTTAACTGCGCAGCTTTCTATTCAAGGCTTTGCAACGGTTGCTATTGACCATCCAAGACATGGTGAGCGCGGAATAGATGTTGATGGTGATGGAACAGACGACTTTAATGCAACAACGGGTTCTGTGCTTAGTTACATGAACTTAAGTTCATTACTTGTTGCACGTGATAGCTTACGTCAATCGGCTGCTGATTTATTAGGCCTTCGTTTAGGCTTAAACTTTATTAACGATACAACTATTAATAGTAAAGACGTTACCTACATTGGGCATTCGCTAGGTTCTATTGTTGCTCCAGCATTTATTGCTCAAGCTAATACGCCAATGGCAGAAACGCTTGATCCGCTATTTAATGTAAACACGGTAGCTCTTGCAAGTGGTGGTGGCGGTATAGCAAGCTTCTTACTTGAATCTGCTGCGTTTGGTCCATTTATTCAAGGTTCAGTACTTTCACAAGCTGGTACAACAGAAGCTGATGAATTTACTGCATACTTACAAGGAGATGCAGTTTCTAACTGTGGCTCATTAATACCAGACATGGAAGCTTACTTGACATGTGGTTACAACGAATATATTGCATCACTTACCACTGCGGGTGAAACGACTAAACTTACTAACATTCAAGGTGTATTTACACAGTTTGCTTTTGCGGCGCAAACAGCGCTAGATAGTGGTGATCCAACGAACTACGCAGCCACTGTGAAAGCATTAGGTACTCCTGTTTATACTAATGTTGTTGTGGGTGATGGTGTTGATAACAAGCCTGACCAAGTGATACCACCAATGGCAGCTAATAATCCTATTTCTGGCACAATTCCATTAGCTAACTTGATGGGTCTTGAGACAGTAAGTTCTTCGCAATCATTGAGTGAAACACCAGCAAGCTACTTAGTTAAATTTACTAAAGGGCATCATGGTTCTATATTAACTCCATCTCAAGATGCTGCAAAGGCTGCAACTGTTGAAGGCAGTGCTGCNCTGCTCGCGGACGGATGTTATTAGTTTCCAACCCTGAGGTTGTGACTGATTAATAACCAGTAAAATAATTAACCTTTAAAAGCCACTGAAAAGTGGCTTTTTTTTGCTTTAAAGCATGCTAAATTAGCTGAAATTTATAAATGGAGAAACCAGTTGGAATTTTTATACGAATACGGTTTGTTTTTTGCTAAAACAATTACTTTTGTTATCGCTATAGCAGTTATTTTAATGCTAATAGTTGGCGCTGCAGTTAAGCCAAAGGCCAAAAAAGGTGAAATACAAATTGACGATATATCAGAGCAGCTAGTTGAACTTAAAGAAAGTTTTTTACAAAATACGTTGGGTAAAAAAGAGCTTAAAGCGCATCAAAAACAACTTAAATCAAAGAGTAAAAAAGCAGATAAAGATGAGCCTAAACCTCGTTTATATGTAATTGACTTTGTGGGTAGTATGGACGCTCACGAAGTAGAAAGCTTACGAGAAGAAATAACGGCTATTATCTCTATTGCCGATCCAAGTAAAGACAAAGTACTTATTCGTTTAGAAAGTGGTGGCGGTGTTGTACATGGCTACGGACTTGCTGCATCTCAGTTACAGCGTATTAAAAGTGCGGGTATTCCTCTAAGTGTTGCAATTGATAAAGTGGCAGCAAGTGGTGGTTACATGATGGCGTGTGTCGCGGACGAGATACTTGCAGCGCCTTTTGCAATAGTTGGATCTATTGGTGTGATAGCTCAAATACCTAACTTTAATAAAATATTAAAGAAAAATGATGTTGAATTTGAGCAAATAACAGCAGGTGAATTTAAACGCACACTTACTTTATTTGGTGAAAACACAGATAAGGCCCGTGAAAAATTTCGTGAAGAAATTGAACAAACACATGATTTATTTAAAACGTTTGTAAGCACTCAACGTCCAAGCTTAGATATAAGCTTAGTTGCGACAGGTGAGCATTGGTTTGCAACTCAAGCGATTGATAAAGGCTTGGTAGATGTTATAAAAACAAGTGATGATGCATTGCTAGAGCAGCAACATGAGCGCCAAATTTATAAGATTAAATACAAAGTTAAAAAAGGGTTGAGCGATAAGCTAGCTCTTGGCTTGAGTAGTGGTGTAAATAAAGTGGGAATAAACTTACTTTCTAAGTTTAAGTCGTTAAATCCTTAGATTAGAATCTTTTTCAGGATTCAGTTTAATTATTTTTACTCGAAAAAAAACCTTGATGGATTGCATCAAGGTTTTTTTATAGCTATATAAATGTAGCTTATGAATCAATAGATTTATGATAATCTTCTAAGTCTTTAGCTGCATTAGGGTCGTTAAAGATGCTCTCATCTAGCTCACCTTCAGACTTGGCAACAACACAGGTAACCATACAATCGCCGGTTACATTAACTGCTGTACGTGTCATATCAAGTAATCTATCTACACCGATAATAATTGCAATCCCTTCTACAGGTAAGCCAACTTGGTTAAGTACCATTGCCAGCATTATTAAACCAACACCAGGTACGCCTGCTGTACCTACAGAGGCAAGTGTTGCTGTTAATATAACCATTAAATAATCAGATATTGTCAAATCGACACTAAACACTTGTGCAATGAACACGGTAG